>CAZWEA010000100.1:0-10738 GCA_964632635.1 uncultured Cocleimonas sp.
GAAGTTGGTCGGCGGAGCTTCGCTCGCCCGCATCGTCGCGTTCTTGATGCACGTTCACTGGCCGCAATTTCCGTTCAGGGTCGGGAAGGCCAGTTCGGTTTCGCGTGTAAACCCGGAGAGGTCGCCGTCGCTGACCGCGCTCGCGAGCGCGCCGGGATAGCGCGTGTTGAGTGCGATGCCGAGGGCCGTTCGATGCGCGCCTTGTCCGCCGGCGTAGCGCGTCAAGTTCGCTTGGGCACGCTCGCGCGAAACGTCGCTCGTTCCAAACATGCCGCTCTTGAAGGCGACGTTCATCACGTGGTGGCAGACCGAATAAATCTCTATAGCATTTACTAAAGTGTGGCGCAGATGAAAAACCACACGCCAGTGATATATCAATAATCACTTTTTCAGTTTGTAATAATAAACGTCGCGCGTTTCTTAAACGTAAACCCAAATAGTATTGAGTAAGCGTGCAATTTAAATAATTGCGAAATAAACGCTCTAACTGACGACGAGATATTTTCATCAGTGAAGATAGTTCATCAGGTGATAAAGGCTCTTCAATATTGGCTTCCATTAACATCACCACTTCTGTTAATTTTGGCTGACTGGTGCCAAGACGTTGACGCAGTGGAATACGCTGGCGGTCTGTCATGCTGCGTATATGGTCAACCAAAAAGGATTCACTAATAGCCGCGGCTAAACGCCTTCCATGTTGTATTGACACAATATGATTCATCATATCAATCGGCGTGGTTCCACCGGCGCAAGTGTAGCGATTTCTATCGATTTCATAAATATCATCAGTTATCTGCAAATCTGGAAACTCTTCCCGCAGTGATACAATATTTTCCCAATGAATAGTACAGCGATATCCATCGAGCAAACCCGCTTTAGCAAGAATATAAGTACCTGTATATAAAGAACCCAGTGCAACGCCTTTTTTATCTTGTGCGCGCAACCATTTGCCTAGTGAATCAGTCCATATATTTGTAATTTTAACCCCACCACAGACAATAATGGTATCGTACACATCTGATGATGCTGCCTCAATTCTATTTGGCTTTACTTCCAAACCATTACTGGCCTGAACTTGCTCATCTTTTGGGGTAATGGTTTCCCATGTATAGAGTTCTCGTTCTTCAATTCGGTTGGCTAAGCGTAGCGTATCAATTGCAGCGGCATAAGCAATCAGCGAAAATCCTGGCATTGCCAGAAAACCAAAATGCTTTGGGGAGACTTGATTGTCAGGTAAATTATTAGTTGCCAATGCAATTAGTCCGTTGTTTAGAAATTATAGTCATGACCAAGAATTATCAGTACTTCTTAAGCCCTCATCTTTTTACCACTTGGATCGTATAGCGGCTCATTCATTTTTTCTGCTTTAACAAGCTCACCCAATATTTCCACTTCAAACTCATTTTCTGATTCAGCAAGTTTTGTAGGTAAGTAGGCTAGTGCAATACTTTCTTTAACACTGTGTCCATATCCACCTGATGTAACATATCCAACGCATTCACCTTTATGAAAAACAGGTTCATCATGTAATGCATCAACGTCTGTATTTTTCAGTTTTAATGCAATCATGCGTTTTTCAGGACCTTGAACTTCCTCTTCTATTGCGACTTGTTTGCCAATAAAATCAACAGGCTTATTGAGATTAACAAAGAAATCAAGTCCCGCTTCTAAAGCTGTAAAGTCAGGTCGAAAGTCAAGAGTCCAAACACCCCAGCTCTTTTCTAAGCGCATTGACATCAATGCATAACTGCCAAACCAACCAAGTCCAAGATCACTGCCTTCTTTCTCAATAGCATTGTAAACCGCACGTTGATATTGTGGCTCACAATATATTTCATAACCCAATTCACCTGTAAACGAAACTCGCGCCACCATGCAGGGTACTAACCCTACATCCATATGACGAATATCTAAAAAACGCATACCTTCGGCGCTTACATCACTTCGTGTTAAGCGTGACATCAATTCGCGAGATTTGGGACCAGCAAGGGCAATGCCATGAAGTCGATCAGAGGCATTTTCATAAGAGACTCCTGCTTTTGGAAGGTGCTTTTCGAACCAACGACGATGATATTCTTGAGCAACACCTGAACCTAGAATGTAGTAGGTCTCATCATCTATTTTTGCGATGGTTAAATCACCTGCTAATCTGCCCTTTGGAGTAAGCATTGGAGAAAGCGTTAGGCGCCCTGTTTTGGGTAATTTATTGGCCATTAGTTTATCTAAAAATGCTTCTGCGCCTGGGCCTGATATTTTGTGCTTTCCAAAGTTGGCAATTTCTAAGGCACCAACACCCTCACGAACCATTTTAACTTCATTGGCCACATGCTCAAAAGCATTGGAGCGTCTAAATGTTGGGTTCTCTTCAGGGTCTATTGTGTCTGGTGAAAACCATAGAGCATGTTCTAAGCCAAATGAGATGCCAAAAAAAGCACCTTTAGCTCTTAATGGCTCATAAAGTGACGTGGTTTTTTGTTGTCGCCCAACAGGCAACACTTCGTTAGGATAAGCGATTAAGAATCGGCGCGTATAATTTTCGGCAGATTTTTCACGACCATAATCACGAGTTGCAAATTTTCCAAAACGTGCCACGTCCATTGCCCATGTATCAATACTAGGTTCACCATGGATCATCCATTCAGCCATACATAAACCAACACCGCCCCCTTGACAAAAACCTGCCATCACGCCGACCGCAACCCAGTAATTTTTTAAACCAGGAACAGGGCCAATAAGAGGGTTACCATCAGGACCAAAGGTAAATGGTCCATTTAGTTCAGTTTTTATTCCTGCTTCTGCCAATGCTGGCATACGATCAAAAGCAGTTTCTAGGCGTTCTGCAATGCGTTCTAAGTCAGGCTGTAATAATTCATGCCCGAAATCCAAGGGTGTGCCATCAATTGCCCAAGGTTGACAGGGTGATTCATAGGTACCAATAAGCAATCCATCATGTTCTTGTCGGGTATAAGCATTACCCTCATAATCAACGGTGACGGCAATTTCTTTATCGTGGTTTACAATTTCAGGGATAGCTTCGGTAATGAGATAATGATGTTCCATCGGTTGTACAGGCAAATCTATGCCAGCTAGTTGACCCACTTCACGCGCCCATAAACCAGCAGCATTAATCACATATTCTGCTTTTACAGTACCTTTTTCTGTGACCACTTCCCACGTACCATCAGTTTGCGGGTTAGTTTCTAACACGGGGCAAAAGTTGATGACACTTGCACCATAATACTTTGCTGCTTTGGCATAGGCAAAGGTCACACCAGAAGGATCGACATGACCATCAAGGGGCTCAAACAAAGCACCTATGTATTTATCAGGGTTAATCAGAGGGTTTAAATCAACCGCTTCTTTTAGTGAAATAAAGTCAGTATCCAAACCCATATAACGAGCTTTCGCGCGTTCTTGTTTTAGATAATCCATACGCTCAGGCGTGGAGGCAAGGTAGATTCCACCAGGGCGATGGATGCCACAATCTTGACCTGTCAGCTCTTCTATCTCATCGTACAATTTAAGGGTATATTCTTGTAAACGCGCAATATTAGGGTCGGAGTTTATTGTGTGAATAACACCAGCGGCATGCCATGATGAACCTGATGTGAGTTCATGGCGTTCTATCAATAAGGTGTCTTTCCATCCTAACTTGGCAAGGTGGTAGGCGATACTACAGCCGACTACGCCTCCCCCTATAATAACTACTTTTGCGTGCGATGTTATTTCTGACATTTACTTTCTTCCTGCTTTTATTTTACGTTTCAGTCGTATATTATTTAGTACCACATATCGGGCATTGACTCCTTTTTCTGTCTAATGAAATCCTTTAGAGATTCATCTATAGATTCATCTAAAGCAGGCACTTCATAATCATTGAGTCTTTGTTTCCAGATACTATTGGCTCTTTGCTCGGCTGTTTTGCTGCCATCCAGTTCCCACTGCTCATAGGAGTTACTATCTGCGGTATTGGACTCATAAAATACCGTTTCAACATTTGCCATTGTGTGCGCTGTACCTAAAAAATGTTCGTTATGCTCTTTACGCTCACGATAAGACTCTAAGCCAAAAGCATTATCATCCAGTGGCATGCCTTTCAAAATCTTTGCCATCATTCCCATTCGATTAGAGTCGAGAATGAATTTTTCATATCCCATCGTTAAGCCACCTTCAAGCCATCCAGCTGAATGCAACATAAAGTTAGCACCTGACATTAAGGCGGGCATCATTGCATCTGCACTTTCTTGACCCGCCTGAAAATCATTAACCTTGGATGATGTAAACGAGCCACCACAACGCAAAGGGATTCCTGCTCGACGTGCTAACTGCCCAATAGCAAAATAAGCCAAAGTCGCTTCTGGTTGACCAAAGGTTGGTGCGCCACTTCGCAATGATAATGTGGTTAAAAAGTTACCATAAATGACAGGCGCACCTTTTCTAACCAACTGGGTAAGTGCCACACCAACCATAGATTCTGCATGTGCCTGAGCAACTGCCCCAGCTGGTGTTACAGGACCCATTGCACCACCAAGCACAAAGGGACAGATAATCATGCCTTGCCCAGCGGCAGCGTATGTACGTATAACTTCAGTGACATCCCCATCAAAGAGTAGTGGTGAAGTAGAGTTTATATTGCCCATAATGACATTGTGTTGATCTACATACTCTTCACCAAAAAGTATTTTGCACATTCGTATTGAATCTTTAGCTCGTTCTGGACTGATAATCGACCCTAAAAAAACCTTGTCCGAATAACGCATATGTGCGTAAACCATATCTAGGTGACGTTTGTTTACTGGAATATCTACTGGCTCACAAATGGTTCCACCAGAATGGTGAATGTGTGGATCAACGTAAGCGAGTTTGACGAAATTCTTAAAATCATTTAGGTCACCATATCGACGGCCTTTATCTAAATCACGAACAAAAGGTGAGCCATAGGCTGGAGCTAACACAAGATTATCACCACCTATAACAACTGATTTCTCTGGATTTCGAGCATAATGTGTAAATTCACTGGGAGCGGTTGATGCTAATTTTTTTATTAAACCTCTTGGGAAATGAAGAATTTCTTTATTGGATTTATCAACTTCTGCACCTGCTTCTACAAATAAACGTACAGCCTCTGTATCTCCTCGAAACTGTATACCAAATTCTTCCAAAATAATTTCCGCATGCTCTTCAATTTTACTAATGCCTTCTTCATCCAGCAGATTATAGGCTGGAATACTTCGTTTGATATAGGGGTCTGTTTTAATTTTTGTTATATCTTGGGTGCGCCTTGAGCCACCACGCCGTCTAGAAGAGCGTCTCTTTCTAGTCTGTTCATTAGTTGAATTCATGACTATACTCATTACGGTAAATAGTAAATATAACAGCAAATATAGGATTGAGAGCATATTTTGTTCTCATGCATAACATGAATAAAATCAATATCAATATATTGGGAAATAAATCGCTACTCGCATTTCATATGGCGGCAAAAACCCTTAGTTTTACACGAGCAGCAGACACCTTAAAAATTGGCCAACCCGCTATAAGTCATGCTATTCGTCAATTAGAAAATACTTTGAATACTGTCTTGTTCAAACGTCAACATCATGGCGTAGAACTCACCAAAGAAGGTGAACAACTCGCATTTTATTTAGATAAAGGATTCGCATTCATACAAAAAGGGTTAGAGACAACACTTGAAAAAAATAATCAGCGGCAGGTGACTCTACATATCTCTACATCACTTGCTAGTCAATGGCTAATGCCAAGAATCGCTCAATTTAAACTTGCCAATCCAGACATACAATTACGTTGTATAACTCAAGATACCGATAATGACGTACAACAGGGGGATTTCGATTTATGCGTTCCTCTTGGGCAGGTAAGCTGGGAAGGATTTCAGCGCCAAAAGTTTGTAGATGAGCGAATAACACCAGTATGTAGCCCTGATTATATTAAAAGGTCACCACCATTAGAACACCCTAGTGATTTACCTCAGCAGACTTTGATACACCTTGAGGAAAGGTACACCTCTCGATTAGACTGGCATCAATTGTTTACAAAATTTAATCTGGATTATCGTAACTCAACTGCAGATGAAAGTTTTAATGATTACTCTATCGTTTTACAAGCTGCTCTTGAGGGTCAAGGCGTAGCTCTAGGATGGAAGCACCTAGTAAAACCACTCGTTGATGAAGGTAAGTTGGTGATACCCGTTGATATGGAAATAAAAACTGACCAACCCTTTTATATCCTAACGCCAAAAGACAAGGTGCAAAATAAAGCTGTATCTATTCTGCGAGAGTGGTTGTTGATGGAAATAAATAAGCAAGTTATTACCTGATTATCAAATTCCCATTAATCGTTCGTCATATCAAAAGCTAATACTTCATTGTTATTTAAAATTCGACTTTAGGTGATTTTTAAGTGGTACAAATCCATGGTTTCAGGAGTGTGATCCAAGAGCTCAATAACTTCAATGAAACTCGCCCATAGTTTTTGCTATTTCCATCTGTAATCATCTATAAAAACCCATTGTACTTAACCCCTATACATTGATTTAGACGCTGACTAAATTTCATCAGGTTTGATGCATTAATAAATAACTATGCGTCGTGAAAACATATGGATTTATTAAATATATGTGTTAAAAATGCGTATTAATTAAAAGAAACATATTGTTCATCAACTCAATAGCACATTATGTTAATTCCAATCTCGATGATGACTGATAAAGAATAGTGCTGTGTAGACGTTAGTTAGAAATGTACCTATTTACAAATACAGAAAACTAAAATATGGAAATTCCCAATATTAAAAATAAGAGTTTGGATCACAGATTTCTAGATGGACGCGTTTTAAAAAAACAAATACTTTGTGAAGTTTCAAACACTATCAAAAACCTCAGGAAGCACAACACTGCACCTCGACTAGTGTCTATTGCCATAGGTGAAAACCCAGAAGTTAGCATTTATATTAGGAATCAAAAACGAGCTGCAGAACAGGTTGGCTTTGGATTTGACCAACAATTTTGGTCAGAAACATTAAGCCAAGATGAATGTAAAAAGCGTATTTTAGGCATGAATGATGAAGCGGATGTCCTCGGTATTATTCTACAACGACCTATACCAGAACATTTAAATGTACGCTCCTTGCAATCTGCCATTCACCCTCTCAAAGATGTTGAGGGGATGAACCCTGCCTCTATTGGTAATATTCTCTACAATGATCTGGCTCTCGCCCCTTGCACCGCAGCTGCATCAGTTGCACTATTAAAAGCAACAGGTCTTGATCTAAAAGGACTGGAAATTGTAATTATTGGGCATTCTGAAATTGTTGGCAAGCCAATAGCTATTATGTTAATGGCTGAAGGTGCAACAGTTACTGTTTGTCATCACCTTACGCGTTCAGTTGCAGCACATTCTCGCCGTGCTGATGCTGTAATAATAGCTGTTGGAAAACCTGGGTTTTTAAAAGTAGATATGATTAAACCAGGAGCTGCAGTGATCGACATAGGTATTAATCAAACAACAGATCATTCTGGGGCAACCAAAATTGTTGGAGATGCTGATACGCTTAACTTACTTGGTACGGCAAGTTGGGTGACTCCTGTCCCAGGGGGTGTAGGGCCTGTAACTGTTGCTATGTTAATGCGCAATGCTCTTATTGCTTGGGAGCGACAAATAGAGTTAGGTTGGACGGACGATGGATAGGAAAAGTTAGTATCTACTCAACATAGTGAAGGGTAACTCACCAATAATCTTGGGGGGTTTAAAGTACTTTAGGACATCTTCTCCCCCTGCAAGAATTAATGATGCAATAACCAAGGTTAAAATAAAATCTCAGGTTAATGCGACGTTTTGATTCCTATTTCTTGCGATCACCTGACATGAATTGTATTCATAATACTCAATTCATTAAAACACTTAACTGACTCTGAAAAATCACTTGAAGATCGTTGTAGCACTAGCGCTTTAACTGAATCTTTCATATGCAAAACCACCACGGGCTTATTGTCTTTCAATACCTCGTAGGACTTATGAGCTTCACCTTCTGAAGGTTCAATCAAATCTTCTAAAGAATCATTGAAGTCACAAGTTTCTGCATCCTTGGGTAAATTTTCATCGAGTGGTGACAGCACCATAATCATTACGAGCCTAAGTCATTAAATATACAGCAAGAACACCAAAAGTACGCTTATTGATAAGTCTTAGTCGGTTTTATCGTCTTAATCATCCAATCATATGGTATACATAGATTGTGTTATGTCAATCCTCCTATAAGTATTTACGTATGCTAGTTCAGTATAAAGAATACTGGCACACCTAACCTTTAACTCCGTTCAGGGAACTACTTCTGCGCAGGTCGAAGGTCATGGAAAAATGACACTTTTCAGTATGCAAAGACTTAGGACTAATAACAATCGAGGAAGAGGAAATAAAGCAACCTTTAACATTCAAATAGGAGAGAGATATGAAAATAAAGTCACCATTCACGGAAATAGATATAACTACGGAGAAATCTGGGTTTTATGAAGGGTACAGTCTGCCAATAGCGTTGATCAGCAAGCTTGCTGTTACACTGCTTGTACTATGGGCTCTAATTTGGCCTCTAAGTGCAAATGACATGCTTTCATCTTGGAATACCACACTACTAAAAAGCTTCAACTCTTTTTACATAATTTCGGTTGGACTGTTTACATTTTTTTGCTTTATTGTTGCAATTATCCCCTCCATTGGTAAACGTACACTCGGTAAAGTTGGAGAGAAGCCTGAGTTTTCAAACTTTTCATGGTTTTCAATGATGTTTGGAGCTGGTCTGGGCGTTGGTCTTATGACCTTTGCTACGGCAGAGCCATTAGGGTTATGGGCATCTAACCCTATTATCGTCTCAGGTGAAGTTGTTGCTAATTCCCAAGAAGCATTACAATCTGCCTATCGCTACACTTTTGCTCACTACGGCTTTCATGCTTGGACTATTTATGTGCTGGTTGGTCTTTCCTTAGCCTACTTTGCCTATACACGTGACATGCCATTAACAATCAGGTCTGCTCTCACCCCATTATTAGGTAAATACGTGAATGGGCCATTAGGTCATATAATTGATATTATGGGTGTTGTTGCCACTATCCTTGGCGTATCGGTAACTATAGGTTTTGGTGTCAGTCAACTCGTTGATGGTCTGTATGCAATTTCTGGAATGGAGTGGCTGATGAACGGCGAAGAAAAGCCAGCTCCAAGCAAAGTAGGATTGATCGTTGCCTTGGTATCGATTATGGCAATGTCAATTATCTCCGCTGTTTCTGGCGTGGGTCGTGGTATTAAATACTTATCAAATTTAAACTTGGTATTATCTCTAATCCTACTAATAACCTTTGCCGTCTTTGGTTCTTTCATGTTTGCAATGACAACGTATGGATCAGCATTTATTGATTATATCATTAATTTTTTCTCTCTGTCATTTAATGCATACTCGCCAATGACCTTAGCCGAGTTTACAAGCAAACTGCCTGAAGCTGCCAAGTCTTTACCTACTGCAGACATTGCAACTATTTATAGTTCTGCAACCGGCCCTTGGGGGTCACTAGAAGGCTTTACTAAAGATTTACCTGCATCAGTTGGCGCTCTGGAAAATGCTAAATCTATAACCACGGAAATATATGATACAGCAGCTCGTGGTCGTCAGTTTGCTTGGCAAGCTGCATGGACTTCTTTTTACTGGGCTTGGTGGATTGCATTTGCTCCTTTTGTTGGTCTATTTCTGGCACGTATCTCCAAAGGACGTACTGTGCGTGAATTTATTTTGGGCGCCGTAATAGCTCCTGCTTTGGTTTGTTTTGCATGGATGACAATTCTCGGAGCAACAGCAATTGACCTAGAACTAACTGGCGGTGCAAATGGAACCATTATTGGAGCCTCAAACACTGCAAAACTGTTCGTAACTTTGCAAAATATGATTTCTGGTGGATTCCTTTCTGCTATAACCATCATGTCTGTTATTTTGATTATGACATTCCTAATTACCTCCGCTGACTCTGGCATTTTAGTAATGAATACCATTATGTCAGGTGGTGAACAAGAAACAGGGATTAAACATCGTGTTATTTGGGGTATTATACTTACTCTCGTAATTGGCACTCTCCTTCTTGCGGGAGGTGGCGGCATGGGCGCATTGAAAAACGCCATGATTATTGCAGCACTACCCTTTACCATGATCATGGTGTTGATGATGATTTCCCTAGGTAAAGCAATGTATCGTGATGGAATTCGTGACAACTCTGATTCTACAACAGCAAAATAAACTTACAATAAAGCGTAATATTCAGCACACTAACAACTCAGATATTTCAGGGTTCTTTGTGTGCTGATAATTGACGACAAGCACTTCTTAAAATCAATCAATATCAGACCAGATTAAAGCCCCTTAATTAACTCTGGAACTACGTTAATAATATTATGTTCAGTTTTTTTTAGCCATAAACAAAAATGTGATATTCAAGCAATTCATGCTCGCCGTAAATGTCATATAATGAATTAGTTCTATCTAGCAACGTGCGCCTAATTGATCGTAAGCGTATAGAACAGCGAGAATCAATTGTGCTGTAAACCTACAAAAAACCGTAGTCTTCAAGTAACTCGAAAAACACTTAGCAACCGCTTGCGTATAATTAGCAATACTCATTGCCTCAAGAAGTAAAAGCCTGAGTGGCTTTAGGAAAAGACTTATGACTGCGACATTTGTAGGC
>CAZWEA010000101.1:0-10735 GCA_964632635.1 uncultured Cocleimonas sp.
TGAAGTCAAAATCCTGCGCCAAACTTCTGGAACTTATTTAATTCTCAGTCCTTAGGGCAAGAACCCATATAGTAAAAATACTTGTGCGTAGTAAAACAACACTAGACCTGTTGTCGCAGAGTAAAAACCGATGAACTTATCGAGTAAGATCTTAACTGGAACAGAATCCCAAGTTATTTCTCTACCGCCCCTGGCTTAACAGCCTTTAACTCAACTGCACGATAAGATTTATCCTCTCCCCACCAAACCTTTACCTTTACTAGCATAAACGCGCTTGATTCGTCTTCTTCATCAACCGGGTTTGATATTTTTTCCATTGCCACATGCCAATAATATTTTTCTTTTTCATCGCCATTTGTCACACCCTCTTCCAAAGGTGTTTCAATGCCTGTTTTTACCATTAAGGATTCAGCAATTTGGGTTGCCACAGTATATTCTTCTGCAACAATTGCTGTATTAACGCCTGAGGAAAATATTCTTAATAAAATTCCCAGAGAAATTGATAAGATGCTAAAGGCCACCAATATTTCCAGTAGAGAAAAACCTTTATTGTTATTCATCTCTACTCTCAACTTTGCCCGTCAGCCAGTTAACATCAACAATTTTTTTTAAATTTCCCCATTCCATAGTCACTCTTCCCCCACTGGAAGACCCATCTGCATAGAATCGGATATGGCCTACTTCATCTTCTTTAAACTCATCCTGAGCAATAACCAGTGTTAAATCTATTTCTGAAGAAAAAGGATAAACTTTATCTCTACTTGTAATTTTATAACTGTTTTCTGATAAATCGATAGCCACCGCCACTTCCTTTCGAGAAATAAGTGCTTGCCCTCGAGCATATCGAAATGCAGACATCATATCCCTGGTCACGGCTTTTAATTGCGCAGACTGATTTCCAGACGAAATACTGCTACCGATCACGGCGAAACCGGCCACCATGATTATCAACACAACTGTCAGCTCAATTAATGTAAAGCCCTTGTTTTGATAAAACATTGTTCGGCCTAGCATAACTTATTCCCAGCTATTTATATCCTGATCTTCTCCTTCCCCACCTTCTTTTTCATCTGCACCATAACTATACAAATCAAATTTTCCATGTTCTCCAGGTGACGCATAATGATATTCTTGTAACCAAGGATCCTTAGGCACTTTGGTTTTACGCAAATAAGGTCCATTCCACCGCTTACTATCTGAAGGACGTTCTACCAATCCCGTCAGAGATTTTGGATATTTACCACTATCCAGTTTATGCATATCCAGTGCTGCCGATAAATCTTCTATCTGTACTCTAGCGGCTTTTGTTTTCGATGCGCCTAAATGTTTCATCACCTGAGGACCTACGATACCTGCCAACATTGCTATGATGGCCAGTACAACTAATAGTTCCAACAGTGTGAATCCATGTTCTAGACGGTAACGCTTGTTTTTCATTTACATCTCCTTAAAAGGCTAAATCATTTACACTTAAAATAGCTAAAAGTATCGATACAATAATCCCGGCAATCATTAAACCCAGTGTAATAATCAGAGCAGGCTCTAACAATGCCAGCATACGCTGAATTGCCGTGCGTAATTGTTTATCATAAATAACCGCAACACGAAGCAACATTTCTTCTAGGCGTCCAGTTTCTTCACCCATTTTTATCATTTGTACTGCCAATTTGGGAAAGCATTCACTTTTCAATAGTGCATCCGACATGCTTTTACCCTGTTTTAACTGTTCTTCTGCTTCATTTAGCAAGCCGTAGATCACTAGATTACCCGTTGTTTCTCTAACGATTCCCAAAGCTTTTAATATTGAGACGCCATTACCCAGAAGAGTTCCTAATGTCCGAGTCAAATTTGCAGTTTCCATATGCAAAATAATTTCACCAAACAATGGCATTGCTAAAAACCGCGCATCCCAGACTTTTCTTCTGTCCGGATCAGCCAGTTGTGATTTCATATAGCTGGTCAACAATATGATAGCTAATAAGATCGCCCACCAATAGGCTTGAAGGGTATCCGCTAAAAAGACCACAACCTGAGTAGGGACAGGTAATGCCTGCCCCGAACTTTCAAACATCTCTGTAAATTGAGGGACAACAAAAATCAACATGACAAAAAGCGAAGCTAGCGACATCACCAAAAGAACAGCAGGATAAATCAATGCGGTTGTCACCGTATCTTTTAATTCTTGAGTACGATCTAAATATTCTGACAATCGGGTAAGCACTTCTCCTAAATCCCCCCCCATTTCACCTGCACGGATCATATTCAAATAAAACCGTGAAAAAACATTTCCCTGGCTTTCTAAAGCATCAGCCAAGGGTGCCCCGCCTTTTACTTTTTCTAGCACTTGAGAGAGTAATTTATTCAGCTTTTCATTATCATCCATCAACTGAATAAGTATCTGCAAAGATCTATCAAGAGGCAGGCCTGAACTTAACAAAGTTGCCAGTTCACTGGTCAATAAAGTTATTTCTTTATGCGACAAGCGGACTACAGCACTTCTTAACTTAAGGCCCAAAAAGGTTTTATCACTTGCTATTTCAATGCGAACAGGTATAAAGCCTTTCCCTTGTAATTCAGCAATTAAAGCCTGCTGATCAGATGCATTCCTGGTACCTTCTTCCGCTTCTCCTAAGCTATTAATAACTTTGTATGAATACAATGGCATATCAGGATTCCGTTGTGACCCGCAAGACTTCTTCCAAAGTAGTCACACCTTCTATTGCTTTCAAAAGGCCATCTTCATACATAGTCAACATTCCGTCTTTAATCGCTTGTTTCTGAATCGTTCCTGCATCTTCATGTGTCATAATTTGTTTTCGTATCGTATCAGACATAGGTAAAAATTCTATAATAGCTTGCCGTCCTTTATAGCCAATATTTCCGCAGGCGAAACAACCAACCGCTTCATACAAAACGACCTGATCTGACTTAACATACCTCTTAAGCTTTAATTCTTCAACAACTGCATCAGAAGCTTCATAGGTTTTTTTACATAATGGGCACAGTTTTCTTACTAGTCGTTGTGCCAGAATACCATTCACGGTAGACGTTAACAGGTATTCTTCCAGCCCCATATCCAGTAGTCGGGTAACACCACCAGCAGCATCATTGGTATGTAACGTGGATAAAACCAAATGACCAGTCAACGCTGACTGAACAGCAATTTTAGCCGTCTCCAGATCTCGCATTTCACCAATCATAATGATATCAGGATCCTGCCTCACAATTGAGCGCAAAGCAGATGCAAAGGTTAATCCGATTTGTGGCTTAGCCTGAATCTGGTTGATACCGTCTAATTGATATTCCACCGGATCTTCTACAGTAATAATTTTATTTTCTGCGGTATTTAATTGCGTTAATGCGGTATACAGCGTTGTCGACTTCCCACTACCTGTTGGCCCGGTTATTAATATAATCCCATGGGGTTGCGCTAATACATCAATAAATTGCTTTGCATGTGTACTAGTAAAACCTAAGGCAGAAAAATCTAATACCGTATTTTCTTTATCCAGCAAGCGGATGACTACACTCTCACCATACATAGTCGGAATAGTCGAAACCCTTAAATCAAGTTCTTTACCCAGCATCTGGATTTTTATTCGTCCATCTTGTGGTAATCGCCGCTCAGCAATATTAAGCTTTGCCATGATTTTAATTCTGGAAAGTACAGCAGCAGCTGAACTAACGGGTGGCGCCTCAATATATTGCAATACACCATCTACTCTAAGCCTAACCTTTAGCCTTTCCTCAAAAGGTTCTATATGAATATCCGAGGCTTTCATCTCAATGGCTTTTTGAATAATTAAATTCACCATTTTAATAACAGGTGCTTCATTCGCCAGATCTTTTAAATGTTCTAATTCATCTTCACCAGCTTCGTCAATATCCAGATTATCACTGAATCTCTCCATTTGCGACTTATCTTCACCATACTGAACATCTAATGCAGCATCAATTTCAGACAAAATACCTAGCTTTACATTGACGGGGATATTACATGCCAAGACCAGGGTATCTACAATAAATTTATCTTGAGGATCGCTCACAGCAATCTCTATTTCTGTATCGGTTGTTGTTAAACCAATCACATGATATTGCTTCAAAAAACGAAAAGAGATGGTATCTGGTAAAGGTGAAACAGCGGGATAATCCGTTTTTTCTACAATATCAAGCTGAGTCTTTTGTGCGAAAGCCAGAGCTATATCACGTTCTGAACAGAGTCCCAATTTAATCAGTAAATTTGGATAACTCTCCCCTAAAGAAGATTTATGGACACGTCTGACCTTGTTTAGTTCAGATTCTGATAATTGTTCCTTTTGCAACAACTCTTCTAAAAGTTGTTGGTAAAGCTCTTCTGCCTCAATACTCACACATCACCCAGTTTTTCATTTATAAGCGCCCATACCGTTTCTGCATCAATAGTTTGATAGAAAATACTATGCAATCCTGTCATTGCAATTGCTTCTTTTTCCATTTCCATTTGAGTCAAACACGTTTGCTTAGTTCCACATGATCCAGTTAATCCAGGATAAGTATCCAAGTATAGCGTAATACCCGGAACACTCAATGCTGCAGCCAAATGAGATAAGCCTGTATCCACGCCAACTACAGCCTTCGCATTGGCTAGCACCCCAGCTAAACCACCTAGTTGCATCTTTGGAATAACATAACACTGTTTTTCATCGGAACTAATTCTTTGCGCACGCTGCAGCTCTTGCTCACTCCCCCAGGGAAGATAGATTGCATAGCCTGCCTTATTAACCATATCCCTTAATTTCAACCAATGCGCTTCATCCCAAAGTTTTGAGTCACGACTGGTGGCATGCAAAAATACAAAATAAGGCCTCTGATAGTCTGGCCTAATAAAATCAGCAGCACGCAGACCATAGTCTAATACTGATGACTGGTATTCATAACCTAACACCTTTGCAAAAAGTATACGCACGCGGTCTATTGCATGTGCTTGTCTGGTAACCGAATATTTTTGCTGATAAAAAAAATGTGCTGTTGCTTCTTTAAGTGAGTTTTTATCCATGCCACAACGTACACCCTTTGCTAATCGAGTAACTAGAGCACTTTTAATTAAGCCTTGCGCATCAATAATGTAATCATATTGATTTTTTTTTAGCTTTTCAATAAACGAAGAAATTTCACCTTGTCTAATAGTCGGTATTACATTCTTTTTCCATCTTCGAAGTGCAATAGGAATGACACGATCGACAGCCGGGTGCCAAGCTGGAATCTCAGCAAAACTTTCCTCAGCCACCCAATCAAATTGAATCGATGGAATTGCTTTTTTGGCATCTGTCAACGCAGGCAAAGTATGAATTAAATCACCCATCGAAGAGGTTTTAACAATCAATACTCTCATTGCTGACCAATACTCTCTATTATTAAATTAGGTTTAATATCTTTTAAACAATTTGTATGGCCCAATGGACAATCCCTTTTAAAACAGGGTGAACATGTCATGTTTAAAGTTATCACTTTTGCATTAGTATTAAGTGGAGGGGTAAAATGCGGATCTGACGAGCCATAAATGGCTATCACTTGCTTGTCCAGAGCAGCAGCCACATGCATCAGCCCAGAGTCATTACTCACCACTGTATTGCTGAGAGACATTAAATCAACCGCTTCGGCCATACTGGTTTTCCCAGAAAAATCTGTACATAAGTGATTAGTCTGCGCATTTATTTGCTCAGCAACATCTACGTCTTTAACAGACCCAAATATCCAGACTTGCCAGCCTTGTTGAATTTGTTGCCTGGCAACCTCAGCATAATATTCCACAGGCCAACGCTTTGCCGGCCCATATTCAGCGCCGGGGCATAATGCCAAGATCTTATCGCTTACTTGCAAATTAAATTTATCACTAACAGCAATTTGATTTTGTTTATCTATCACCAACTTTGGAATAGGAAAATCTAATGCCTGTTTTTCTGAAGCCAATGCCACAAACCGTTGAACTGTCATGGTCAGACGAGTCTTATCTAACTTTCGTGCATCGTTTAAAAGCCCCCAGCGCGCTTCACCTATAAAGCCCGTTCTAAGGGGAATTTTGGCAAAAAAGGGAATAAGCGCAGATTTCCAGGAGTTGGGTAATAAAATCGCTTGATCATACATTGAATCGCGCAGGCTCTTTCCCAGTTCAAAGCGTGCTTTTAAGCCAAAAGATCCATGTCCAATGGGCATGGCAACCGCATTGCTTACTTCTGGCATTCTTTCTAATAATGAAAATGACCAGCCAGGCGCTAAAACATCCACCTGGCAGTTTGGGTTATTTGCTTTTAAAGCCTTAAACAGGCTTTGTGCCATTACCATATCACCGACCCATGAAGGGCCGACAACTAATATCTTGTCATTTTTAGCCATTAGCTAACGTAGCTCAACCACTCGTCATGATCCGCTCTACGTCCATGAACATAATCAAAATAAAGGCTTTGTAATTTTTCAGTGATGGGGCCACGCTGTCCTGAACCGATCAGCCGTTCATCATATTCTCTTATCGGTGTCACTTCAGCGGCAGAACCGGTAAAAAAAGCTTCATCAGCAACATAAACCTCATCTCGTGAAATCCGTTTTTCTATCACTTCCAGGCCTTGTTCTTTTGCAATGGTAATAAGAGTATCACGGGTAATACCTTCTAATGCAGACGTGGTTTCAGGCGTATAAAGAATACCATTACGAACAATAAACAGGTTTTCTCCACTTCCTTCTGCTACAAAGCCTTCATGATCAAGCAATAATGCTTCATCGTAACCGGTTGACAATGCTTCCTGCAACGCCAAAATTGAATTGATATAATTGCCATTAGCCTTAGCTTTACACATGGTGCTATTAACATGATTTCTAGTATATGACGAAGTTCTAATACGAATACCTTTCTCCATACTTTCATCACCAAGATAGGCGCCCCATTCCCATGCAGCAATCATCACATGAACTTTTAGATTATCGGCTCTTAACCCCATACCTTCAGATCCATAAAAACACATACTACGAATATACGCACTATCAAGATTATTTTTAGCAACAGCATCCCTATGCGCCAAATTAATTTCATCTTTGGAAAAAGGAATTTTCATATTTAATATATGAGCTGAACGGTACAATCTATCAGTATGCTCAGCTAATTTAAAAATAGCGGTTCCTTTTTCTGCATGATAGGCACGTAAACCTTCAAAGACGCCTGCACCGTAGTGTAAGGTATGTGTTAACACATGAACTTTTGCTTCACGCCATTCAACCCATTCCCCATCCATCCAAATCAAACCGTCTCTATCATCCATTGTCATCATTATATTTAAACCTGTCTTTTTTTCATTTATTGTTTGTAATAGGAAATAATAAATCCTGTCTTCTAAGTATTACTCTAGAAGTTCATTCCACACGCGTTCAACCAAAGCTCTAGATTCTATAAACTCATGGTTATCCGCTAGCGCCTTTTTTTCCTGCAAAACTTGTTTATGCCCATAATCTCGGTATTGAAAATAGGCATCTTTAAGTAACTCAGCATTTTCAATAGACATTATCCCATGAGCAGCCAATCCATCTAACAATCTTGCATTATCTGTATAGCTAGCCAGCGCTTCATTTTCTGAAGCATGCGCTAATATACCAAATTGTACTATAAACTCGATATCTGCAATACCGCCTTTACCTTGTTTTAAATCAAATGTGTCAGGATTTGTGCTTGACAGGTTTTCTCGCATTTTCTGACGCATTTCTCTGACTTCTTTTTGTAATTCCTTAGAATCCCTAGGTAATGCTAATATATTTCGTCGAATCAGCTCATATTGTTGCTTTAAATTATCATCTCCTGCAATAAAACGACCCCGTACCAAGGCTTGATGCTCCCATGTCCATGCTTCATTTTGCATATATGTCCGGTAACTATCAATCTGCGTTACCAATAGACCAGAGTCACCACTGGGTCTTAGTCGCAAATCAACTTCATACAAACGACCTGACAACATTTTGGTGTCGAGAATATACCTCACCTTTTGTCCAAGACGCATATAAAATTGCATACTACTTATTGGTTTTACACCATTTGTCATCGCATTCGCATCTTCACTTTGATATAAGAAAACCATATCCAGATCTGAGCCATAGCCTAATTCATATCCACCTAATTTCCCTAAACCTAAAATAGCAAACCCTGATGACTGTGAACTTGCTTCAGGAGGACAACCATGTTTATCTGTTAGCATTCTCCATGCTTTGTTAACCACCTGTTGCAAAACAACTTCAGCGATATAGGTTAAATAATCGCTTACCACCACCACAGGAATAACGCCCATAATATCTGCAGCCGCTACTCTTAAGACATTTAAATGTTTAAACTGTCTAAGCTTATTCATAAAAAGCTCAATGTCCTGATCCGCAATATTTGTTAGTTCATTCGCTAACTGTTTAGCCAGATCCTCTTTTTGCAAAGGTTCGTATAATGAACGAGTATCTAATAGTTCATCAAAAAGTACCGGGTATTGGGCCAAATATTCACAAATCCATTGACTAGCTGATGAGAGTTTAATTAATTGCAATAAGGCTTGTGGGTTTTCTGCTAGTAATGACAAATAAACATTCCTACCCGCGACAGCTTCAAACAAAACAACAACACGGGTCAATGTTTCATCTTTATTATCTATCTCTTTAATGGTTTCTATCATACTTGGCATTAAACGCTCTAAAACACCAATTCCTTTTACCGACAAGCGCTTAATCGCATGAGAGTTTTTAAAATTTTTCAGCGTGTTCAACACCTTAGTACAATGGAGAAAGCCATATTCTCCAAGATATTCTAATTTCTGTTCGTCATCAATATTATCATTCCATATCAAATTCGATCTTTGCTGATTGTTAGTTTGCTCAGAAAGAGAAAAAACACCATCAAAAATAGCTTGAACGTTTTTTCTAACCGAATCCAGCGCCTGCTTAAACGATACCCAATCAGCATAGTCCATTGAATAAGACAATATATTTTGCACTAATGGCTCACTAGGCAAATCATGAGTTTGTTTGTCCTGATATTGTTGAATATGGTTTTCCACTCGCCGCAGAAAATGATAAGAAGAACGTAATATTTCGGTATCACTTTTAGTCATAAGCTCAAGCTTTTCGAGTACAACAATAATTTTTAAAATCTCACGTTGTTGCAATTCAGGTTCTTGGCCACCGCGAATCAATTGAAAAGCCTGACCGATAAATTCAACTTCCCTTATTCCACCCGGACCTAGTTTTATGTTTTCCTTTCTGTCTTTTCGTTCAAGCTCTTGGGTAATCTGATATTTTAATGAACGAAGTTCTTCAAAAGCCCCATAGTCCAGGTAACGCCGATAAACAAATGGTTTAATCATCGCAGCTAATTGCTTGCCACTATTAAAATCACCTGCAACTTGTCGCGCTTTAATCATTGCATAGCGCTCCCATTCTCTTGCCTGGGTCATATAATAATTTTCCATGCCATCGAAGGTCATGATCAGTGGCCCACTATCTCCGAAAGGCCGTAATCGCACATCAGTTCTAAAAACAAAACCATCCACAGTTATTTCATCCAGCACCTTAACTAATGACCGGCAAATTCGGGTAAAAAACTCACCATAAGTTGTTTCTTTACGGTCCTGAAGCACCCCATCTTCTGCATAAGCAAAAATAAGATCAATATCAGATGAAAAATTTAATTCCCAGGCACCTAATTTTCCCATTCCCAAAACCACGATACTGATTGGGGTGCCATCTTCTAATGTAGGCGTTCCTCTTCTTGCACAAGCTTGCTGATACAAATACTCCAGAGCCGATTGAATGCAGGTTTCAGCTAAAAGGGTCATGTCTCGCATAGTTTCCTTTAGTTCAGACCACCCAGCAAGATCTCTCCAGGCAATTCGTACCATTTCCCTGCGCCTAAATTCACGCAAACGCTTCATCAACATTGCATCAGTATCAATATTTACAAGATCTAATGCATATTGATATTCTGCCTCACCTAAAAACAAATCCCCTGATTCAATTAAATCTGTCAACATAGCTGGATAACGAAGGCAGCTCTCTCTGACAAAAAGACTACAACAGCAAACATGAACAAATGATGTTTTAATTTTGTCTAATTTAAAAAATTCTCGTTGTTGTTGAGACAGTTTTTCATCAAGCTGAACAATAAAGTCATCTACTACTGGTTTTAAATTTATAGGAAGCAAACCAATTTCCTGAGCAAGCGAATTAATTATCATAATTTAACCTAAATTTAATACAGACTTAAACCATTGTACGGTTAATAAATATTGACAGCATATTAAGTATGCATTCTACGGCACTCAAAGCTATACATGACTAAAATCCATTCTGCTTATCACGTCTGTTTCACTCTGTTACATCCATTTTTATACATGAGTATTAACAAGTTGCAGAATTATTAATGGACGACTGTTGACAGTAGGGATATTGTCATCAGGGCTACAAGGAAGTATCTCGCCATGTCTTGAGGAGCAGAGTAGAAGAAACTTGTGGCATATTCATAGCTATCATTACATATGATTCAAATTACCTGAGACCTTTGCACGATTCATATTCCCCCCATTGCAGCGTTAAAAAACAGATAGAAAAGTCATTATCATTAAAGAAAATAAGCTATTATTAGGATTAGTCATTATTCTTTTACTCCAGAGAAAAACATGAAGTTTTTTTTCCCTATCCATCATCATTACATCGCTTTTTCATTTCTTTGTTTCTCTCTCTT
>CAZWEA010000102.1:0-7267 GCA_964632635.1 uncultured Cocleimonas sp.
TTCAGGTGATACCGACCAACGCCACATATCATCTTCCGCTTCATTCCAAGGGTCTTCTAAAATATCTCCTTCGTAGGAAATATGAAGAAGATTCGCATCCATAGAGTAGGGCGACTTCTTGCCTTGTTTTTGGTAATCGATTTCAATGTCATGTTGTTTTGCATATTCCATTAATGACTCACGAGAACTTAACTCCCATTCGCGCCAAGGTGCGATTATTTTAACCCCAGGTTTAAGCGCATAAGCACCTAACTCAAAACGAACCTGATCATTGCCTTTACCCGTTGCCCCGTGACAGATTGCATCAGCGCCAGTTTCATTGGCAATTTCAATGAGTCGCTTTGAAATCAATGGGCGTGCAATAGAAGTACCGAGTAGATATTCACCTTCATAAACGGTATTAGCACGGAACATAGGGAATACATAATCACGTACAAACTCTTCGCGCAAATCATCAATGTATATTTCTTTAACACCCGCTGCTTTGGCTTTCGCACGAGCAGGCTCGACCTCTTCGCCTTGGCCGACATCAGCAGTAAAAGTAACGACTTCACAGCCATAGGTTTCTTCTAGCCATTTGATAATAATTGACGTATCGAGACCACCTGAGTAGGCAAGAACAACTTTTTTAACACTTTGCTTGTTTGTAGATGACATGATCTATTCCAAAAAATTAAAAACAGGGGCGCATTATACCCATTCTGCTAGAATGTGCGCCATGGAAATACTTAAAAATACCGCATTAAAAAGCTTAAATACCTTCGCCGTCAACGCAACGACAAAATTTTACAGTGAAATCCACAATATGGACGATATCGCAGGACTCATTGATTGGAAAAATACCAATAAAGTCCCGATGCTTTTGCTAGGTGGTGGTAGTAATTTATTATTTAAAAAAGACTACGCAGGACTCGTTGCTAAAGTGTGCCTTAGTGGTAAAGATATTGCTGAAGAAGACGATAAACACGTCTTTGTATCCGTGGCTGGAGGTGAGAATTGGCATGATTTTGTGCGCTGGACTGTGGGAAAAGAATACGCAGGGCTAGAAAACCTATCATTAATACCAGGTACAGTCGGCGCAGCCCCAATCCAAAATATTGGTGCTTACGGGGTAGAGCTGGCAGATCACTTTCACTCATTACAAGCCGTTGATTTAGAAACAGGTGAAGTTTTGGAATATCAAAAATCAGCCTGCCATTTTGGCTATCGTGAAAGTATTTTCAAATCACAATATCTGGATAAATTACTGATTACCTCGGTAACTTTCAAGCTAACAAAAGAAGGTCAGCAAACTGAATGGAAAACTGATTATGCAGGCGTACGCGAAGCAATCGAAGGAAAAGCCCCCACTGCTGAAATAATTAGTGATGCGGTTATTGCTTTGCGACAAAGTAAATTACCTGATCCTGCTGATATTGGAAATGCGGGGAGTTTTTTTAAGAATCCTGTTTTGAGTGCTGGAAAATGGGAAGGCTTAAAAGAAAAGAACCCTCTAATTCCGGGTTATGTTCAAAAAGGAGGACATATGAAAACCTCAGCCGCATGGCTAATAGACCAATGTGGTTGGAAAGGTTATCGCAAGGGTGATGCAGGAGTATCTGATAAACATGCACTGGTGCTGGTTAACTATGGTGGAGCGACGGGGGCTGATCTTTGGGCTGTGGCGCAGGAGATTATGGTTTCTGTTGAGGAACGTTTTGGGATTTTGCTTGAGGCAGAACCACGGGTTATTTAGCGTACTACCATTTGACCTTTTTGAGCTGAATATTAATATCCTATGAAAGCGCAGTAGTAATTGTGTAAAAAAGGGGGGGGTGCCATATGATAACTTTGATTACAGAAAAGTATAATCGGTTTACCAATGAGTGATAAAGAATAAGGAATTCTAAGAGGTGTTCAGTTTTAATGATTTATAGAGTAACCGCAGGCATTTTTATCAGCATATTATACTTACTTGTTTTTACAGGGACAGTTGATTGGTTTGAGGGTTTTAACCGTTCACAAAAAGCTATTTTCGCTGCTGAAACAGTCTCAATTGTTAAAGCGACGTTAGGTATTATTTATATTTATCTAATGGCTTTCGCTAGTATTTATTTAATTATTTTTAGTGAGGAAGGACATAAAATCCTCATCGGTTTTTTCTTGGTGCCAGTTGTTTTTGGTATACTCTTGGCATTTCAATAGTGAAGGCAGCTTAGCGAATTAATAACAATGAAAATAGACGTCAGTAAATGTCCAAACTGTAGCGAGTCTCTTCAAGACTTAGTTGATAAACTTGATGATGACTTAGAAAAAGGGCATAAACCTCTTAAGGTATTTGAATGCCCTTATTGCCATGCTCAAATAACCTTTGCTGGAAAGGTATATGCCTTTTCATTGGTTGCAGTATTTGTCATTTTTGCGATACTGCTACTCGTTGAACTCAGTTGTTTTTTTATTGAAGGGAGATGTGTTTCTTTTATTTCTGATATTAAAACTGCGCACTGGATTGTATCCGCTATTATGGCGATTCTGGTCTACTTGTTTATGCGGACACCAAGGTTAAAACTAGCTTCTACAGTTGAGAACTCTGATAGAAAATAACACTGCTGCTATTGTCATATGGCACCCCCCCCTTTTTTTGATAATTGGTCTTAATAAGATTCATCTGAGTCACTGCACATTTTCTGCATAGAAGTATCATTTTTTGAGCATTATTTCTCCAAATTAACCCATTAATATCATCCTTGTTATTTATTACGAGGTACAGTTATGGATATTATCGGCACGTTAATTGGTTTTTTCTTTTTAATTATGGTCTTTGCAGGTTTATTGTTTTTTGTCATTTTTATGGCACGCAAAATTGGTTTGATTCAAGTTACAGAGATAAAAGAAGGTGAAGAAGGCGAACAACAGAATATTATTAAATCTTATTTTTCAGATTTAAAAAATCTCAGTAACTCTCTGATTTTTCGGTTTATTACGATCGCTATTTTAATTGGGGTTATGACCATTCCTTTGGGAATGGTAAGTGATATTGTTCGTGAACGAAGTCATTTATATCGCACTGTTTTAAACGATATTGCAGGTACATGGGGGCACCGCCAAAAATTACAGGGCCCTGCATTATTTATTCCTTATACGGAGAAGTTTGTATCTGAAGTGATCAAGACAGATAAGGATGGAAACGAGCGCAAAGTGAATAAAACCACCTATGCTCACCGTACCGCGATCGTATTGCCTGAAGATTTAAATATCAATGTGGATATTAAAAGTCAAAAGCGTAAACGGAATATTTATGAGTCACTGGTTTATACCGCCGATTTAAACGTTGATGGTTACTTTTTACGTCCTAAAATAAAGAACTTATCAAATTATATTGATAAGATTCATTGGGATCGTGCTTGGTTAGCGGTTGGAATTTCTGACACACAGGCGATTAATAAGGTTTCTAGCTTAACTTGGGTAAACCAACAGCAAGTTGACTTTGAACCTGGTACACAAGTGGTCAATACCATTAAGAATGGCTTTCATGCACCATTAGATTTGAGTATTAATGATAGTGAGAATGAAGATGACAGTAGTCTAACCCAGAAATATCCTTTCCAATTGGTCATTAACGTAAACGGCAGTCAGGGGTTTTATTTTAGTCCATTTGGAAAAACTACCGATGTAAAAGTCACATCTGACTGGCCTCATCCTAGTTTTCAAGGCAATGTACTTCCTGATGATCATAAAGTCAGCGATACTGGATTTAAGGCTAATTGGTCAGTACCTCATTTAGCGAGAAATTACCCACAATTGTGGACACTGGAAACACAGACCTTCGATTTACAAGAGTTTAGTGCTGGAGTGAATTTATTTGACTCAGTTTCACTTTACTCAAAAATCACACGTGCAATAAAATACGGTGTACTGTTTTTTACATTAACTTATATTACATTTCTGATTTTTGAATTAGGAATGGGTAGACGATTACATATTGTACAATATGGTGTGATCGGATTAGCACTGTCGATGTTTTATCTTACGCTGCTATCAATGGCTGAGCATTCAGGTTTCTTCAATGCTTATATTTCAGCCGCTGCGATAATTATTGTAATGATCAGTTTGTATGCCTTCGCTGCGATTAAAAACCTATTTAGAACAGCAATAATCGGTATGTTATTGGTAGGGCTTTATTCGATTTTATATTCACTGTTAAAACTGGAGGACTATGCTTTGATGGCGGGGACAGCCTTATTGTTACTTATTCTGGCGGTGATGATGTATTTAACTAGAAATATTGGAAGAGGGACTGAGCAAGTTTAAAGATAAAAGAGTAAAAAAAAGCCCGTAATTTGTTATATAATTACGGGCTTTTTTAGTGAAAGTTTAATATTGACTAAGTCTTAACATCCGAACAGAACTCTTTAATTTGTTTTTTGATAAGCTGAATCTTTTCCTTTCTTTGTTTTTGATCAAGTAGTGTTTTCTTTCCGTCATTATCTATCCATATGTTTCGGTAATTTTTCTGTAGCTGCCCCTCACTTTTCCGTAGGCCTTTACACGACTTAATTAGTTTTTGATCGGGACCTGATAATTTAACTTCTTCGCCTGATTTGTCTTCTGAGTCTTTCTCAGAGCTAGATTTAGTCGATGCACGATATTTTCCCGCTGCAGAACGAATACGATCTTCTATATCTTGAGATTTAACCTTTTGTTTTGCTGGTGGGTGTGCAGAGTAATGGATATTGCCATTAGCATCTGTCCACTTATAGATCTCTGCCTGTGCATTCAGTGTAAGAAATAGAGCAAGTGTACTAAGACTAGCAAGTGTAATTATTTTTTTCATTATTATTTGCCTGTATTGCTTTTCAGTCCGTATTATTAGTAGAGTTGGATTTGTGAATTTGTTTGATTATAGTTAATTTTAATAAATTTTACATAATCACAAGACTAATGGTTTTCCATTTGTCTGAAAAATCAAAGACGTTCTACTGAAAAACTGTGAATAGATCATAATATATAATGAAAACTCTGCTAATATTTAGCTATCCCTAAAATCTAGAACAATGAGGAAAAAACATGCCCTTTGATGTAAAGTTGACGGAAGAGATTAATGTACTTGCACAATTTAATTTAAAAAATGAACAAGATGGAATCAAAATTCATCATGAAGCACCAACTCAAATAATTGAAGCGGCGGAAAGACTTCATGATAAAGGCTTAATAACTCAAAAAGATGGTGGTTATTTAACAGACTTAGGACGAAAAGCAGCAGAGCATACTGATGCTCTAGTGACTATATTGTAAGAAAATACTTTCACCCTCATTCGCATTTCTATCTGGGGATTTGGGTAATAGGGTCAATATTGGTTTTGTAGCAAACTTCTCTGATTTAGAATCAGAGCTTCCTAAATAGTGTCTACTAAGAGATACTGTGCAGCCCTTGGTATAACAACTCATCTATGTTTACAGGCATTATTCAAGCAATCGGTAAAATCTCTGATATCCAAGCTAACGGTGGAGATATAACGTTGGTCGTGAATACTGGCAAGCTTGACATGTCAGATGTTGAATTAGGTGACAGCATCGCTGTTAATGGTGTTTGTTTAACGGCGGTTGTGTTGACTGAAGCAAGCTTTACGGCTGATGTGTCACGTGAGACTTTATCTTTGACATCTTTGGGTGACTTAGGAAAAAACTCTCCAGTGAATTTAGAAAAAGCGCTTACTCTACAAACGCGTTTAGGTGGTCACATGGTTAGTGGTCATGTAGATGGAATGGGTGAAGTAGTATCACGTCAGAATGATGCCCGCTCAGAGCGCTTTAGAATAAAAGCGCCAGATGAATTGGCGAAATATATTGCAGCTAAGGGTTCGATTACCATTGATGGCGTAAGCTTGACGGTCAATGTAGTAGCTGGCTCTTTATTTGAAATTAATATTGTTCCTCACACCATTCAAGAAACAATAATAGGTTCCTACAAAGCAGGTTCGAAAATTAATTTAGAAGTTGATTTGGTTGCACGCTATCTTGAGAGATTAATTCAAGGTGGTGCATTAGTGTCATCTGATACATCAAATATCACACAATCATTTTTAGCTCAAAATGGGTTTAACTAAACTCGTATAACAAAGAATTTAAAACAGATGAAATTCAATAAAATAGAAGAGATTTTAGAAGATATTGCCGAAGGTAAAATGGTTATCATCGTGGATGATGAAGACCGCGAGAATGAAGGTGATTTCCTAATGGCAGCTTCAAAAGTTCGCCCTGAAGATATTAACTTTATGGCGACACA
Organism: uncultured Cocleimonas sp.; assembly: GCA_964632635.1. Lineage (GTDB taxonomy): Bacteria > Pseudomonadota > Gammaproteobacteria > Thiotrichales > Thiotrichaceae > Cocleimonas. The sequence goes on from CAZWEA010000102.1 coordinate 6,266, forward strand.
TGGGCGTGGTTTGGTGTGTATGCCAATCACAGCTGAACGTTGTAAACAGTTAAAACTACCTTTGATGGTTTCTGAAAAAGATAATCAGGAAGAGTTAGCAACAAATTTTACGGTGTCTATTGAGGCATCTTCGGGTGTAACTACAGGTATTTCAGCTTATGATCGCTCATTAACGATTCGTGCGGCTGTTGCTCCAGATGCAGATAAAAGCAGTATTGTGCAACCAGGTCATATATTTCCATTAATGGCGCAGCCAGGTGGTGTTTTAACGCGTGCAGGTCACACAGAAGCAGGTTGTGACTTGGCAAGACTAGCAGGTTTGGAGCCTGCGGCAGCGATTGTTGAGATTCTTAATGAAGACGGCAGCATGGCGCGCCGCGATGATTTAGAAAAAATTGCCAAGCAGCATGATCTTAAAATCGGTACTATCGAAGACTTGATTCGTTATCGTGTTCAGACAGAAAAAACCATAACGCGTGAACATGAAGTGGTGTTAAATACTGAGTTTGGCGAGTTTAACGCGGTAGCTTATAAGGATGAAAACAGTAAGCAAACTCATCTTGCGTTAGTAAAAGGTGACATAAATCCAGACAAACCTTCATTGGTTCGAGTCCATTTGGAAGACCCTTTATGTGATATTTTGGCACTTAAGGAAGAGGGTTGTGGTTGGCCATTGCGAAGTGTTATGAAGGCAATAGAAGAAGAAGGCGAAGGTGTCATTGTTGTTTTGCGTGGTAATTCACAACTTGATACTTCTAAACGATTAAAAGAGCTAGATTCAAATCATGAGCAACAGCCTGAAGAAAATAGTTCTCCATCGGAGCTTAAAACCTTTGGTATCGGTGCACAGATTTTAAGTGATCTTGGTGTGCGTAAAATGCGAGTGATGAGTGCGCCAATGACACTCCATGGTTTAGCTGGATTTGATCTTGAAATTGTAGAATATGTTGGACACTGAGTTAGACACAAAGTTAGACACAAAGTTAGACACAAAGTTAGACA
>CAZWEA010000102.1:7367-10730 GCA_964632635.1 uncultured Cocleimonas sp.
TAACTAACTAAGAAATAAATAAAAATGGCCGCAGATAAGAAACAACAATACATTTCAGAGCGTCGTGTTGCGCGTAAATTGGCATTAATTGCTATTTATCAATGGCAGATGACAGATAATAGTTACGAAGATATTTACTTTGGTTTGCAAGAAGACATTAGTTTGTCAAAAGATATGCTAAAGGCAGACTTGGCATTTTTTCAAGCGTTGACTAAATGTGCAATAAATAAAACTGACGTTATCGATGCTGAGCTAAAACCTTTTCTAGATCGTGACGCTGAGCATCTCGATCAGATAGAAAGAGCGGTGTTACGCCTTGCAACTTGCGAGCTAATGCATCAGCCTGAAGTGCCTTATAAAGTGATTGTGAACGAAGCAGTGAATCTGACTAAAAAGTTTGGTGCTGATCAGGCGCATAAGTTTGTTAATGGTGTTTTAGACAAGGTTGGGAATAAACTTCGACCTGATGAAGCTATGACATCAGCTGCTTCTAAAAAAGCACCAAAAGAGACAATCACAGAAGTACCGAAAAAAGCGCCGAAAATAACAACAAAAGAAAAGTCTAAAAGAATCCCTAAAAGAATTCCAAAAGTATTACTTAAGAAAACTTAGCATACTTTGAATGCATGAATTCAATCTCATTCAACAATATTTCACTTGGGATAATCTACCTGATGATATTTCAATAGCTGTTGGCGATGATGCCGCTGTTCTTGATTTGCCTAAAGGTCAGCAATTAGTTACCTCCATTGATACCTTAATTTCAGGTGTACACTTTCCCGAAAATACCCTTCCAAGTGCAATTGGGCATAAAGCTTTAGCGGTAAACTTAAGCGATCTTGCCGCTATGGGTGCAGTGCCAAAATGGTTTACTTTAGCGCTGACGTTACCAGCAATAGATACAGAATGGTTGGAAGAGTTCAGTGAAGGTTTAAAGTCATTGGCACAGCAACACCAATGTTTTTTAATTGGGGGCGATACCACACGTGGTCCCTTAAGCATTAGTATTCAAGTGATGGGTTTTGTGGGTCAAGGAAGGGCACTCTTAAGAAGCGGCGCTAAGGTAGGTGATAAAATTTATGTTAGTGGTACTTTAGGTGATGCGGCAGCTGGTTTACAGAATATACTGGGTGAATTAGCACTTTCTAGAGATGATGCTGAGTTTTGCCAACAAAAACTAAATATGCCAACGCCTCGACTAGATGAAAGCGAAAAAATCAAAACTTTTGCAAGTGCCTGTATTGATATCTCAGATGGTTTATTACAGGACTTATCACATATTCTAAAAGCTTCTAATGTGGGAGCAATTTTGGACTTATCCACATTACCGCTTTCTCCTGTATTAAGTAAATTAGGCAATAAACAAATACGACAATTTGCCTTATCGGGTGGTGATGATTATGAGTTACTATTTACAGTCCCAGAGAGTAATGAAGCTTTATTTCTTGAAGAGATGCGTAACAAAGTAAGTTGTATCGGTCATATAACAATTGAATGTGGCAAGATTATTGATGAATCAGGAAAAGAATTAAGCACAACAGGTTATAATCATTTTAATGACAGCTAAAAATCCAAAAATAGAAGGGCTTAATCGCAAAGTCCTGACAAATCCAGTGCACTTCCTAGCCTTTGGCTTTGGCAGTGGTTTAGCCCCTTTTGCCCCTGGAACATTTGGCACCCTTGCGGCGATTCCACTTTATTTATTAATGACTTCATTGTCATTGCCTCTTTATCTAGTGATAGTAGCAGTTGTCTCTATCGTTGGTATTTGGATATGTGGAAAATCCTCTGAAATGCTAGGTGTACATGATCATTCAGGGATTGTGTGGGATGAATTTGCTGGCTATTTTGTAACTATGATTGCGGCACCAGCAGGTTGGATTTGGATAGTCATCGGATTTATATTATTTCGACTTTTTGATATCTGGAAACCTTGGCCAATTTCCGTATTAGACAAACAAGTCCACGGTGGTTTTGGCATAATGGTTGATGATATTCTGGCGGGTATTTTTGCTCTGATTGGTTTACAGCTTATTTATTACTTATCTACAATGTTTTAAGAGTTCTACTGGTAATCTTGTAAAAAAGGGGGGGGTGCCATTATCAATTTTCATTGTGTTTTATGGCACCCCTCGTGTTTTTAAGATACTGACCAATTTTTTTTAAAATATCTTTGATTCTCACACTATTTTTTCTTTATGAGTTTATAGAATCCTTTATAAAATATAACTATCCCAACAGAGAGACAGATAAAACCAATAATTAACCTTAATGCTATGATCATTTCTAAAGGGTAAGTATGAAATACATTGGGTAATTTATTAAATGCTGTAACAAGTATGGCTAAGCCAAACAAAAAAATGACAATACTGATTAAAGTTATCACAATAGCTAATAGTTTATTCATACTAAGTTCTCATTTAATTCTTTACATACTTGCTCACCAATCCCATTCGCTGCACCAGTAACAATGCAATATTTACCCTTAAAATCCTAACTACAATCCATTTTTCATTTTGTGGGCAACCAAACAAGCCAGTGAACAAGCCTATATTGCTCAACCCAGAAACGGTTCTAACTTACTATATTTTTTTATAAACATAATATCTGAAAATTAGTGATTGTATTAATGCAAAACAACCATATACAAAACCTATTTCGTACTGTTTGAAAACGATGCCCCCAACTATGAACATTAAAGCTGGAAAGGCGTATAAAAAGTATGATTTGTTTGTGAATTTATTTAAAAAATAATGCCAAGGTAAACCAATAACTAGCCATCCAATAATAGATACTGGCAAATAAAATATACTAAAAAGTGATAATAGCTGTAAAAATATTAATGGGTTTTCTATTGAAATTAATCCTTTAGATTCATATAGAACATAAGTAATAAGAAGCAAAAAACACCAAATGATACTTTTTAAAGATGATTGGAAAATACGATTATTGGTCAATTTTTATACCATTATTTTGGGCACGGAAGTATAACGAGGCTGTAGAAAAGCCCAATTATTAACTAAATTATTAGTTTTAGTCGAGTTTTTAAACGGCGTTGAAAAATAATAATCTGGAAAAACAATGAGTTACCAATTAAGCAATAACTGGGAAAACTTATTAAAAAGGAGTGTTTTGGTTTTCCTACAGCCAGAACGCCCGCTTAAGTTGTCGGGCAATTTAATAGAACTGAACTCAATCTTACGATAAAGTTAAACAAACTACAGAATAATGAGAAGCCCTGCTTTAGCCTGCCAAATTAAAGTGCTTGTATGATTTTGTTAATATTTTCTGTCACTGACCCTGTCAAACTATAGAATTAGCTCCGCTATAACATCTCCATCATCTCTGTTTCCATTTTGTTTA
>CAZWEA010000103.1:0-7827 GCA_964632635.1 uncultured Cocleimonas sp.
GACCACAAAACAGTTCAAGCCGAAGCGCAGTGGAGACCAGCGACAGATAGGGAGCAAATCTCGCTCAAAGCTTAGAAAAAACCACCTTATAATACTCACAACGCTCATCACTAGCCTAGTTCTAGAATGCGCTAAAACCAGCTGAAGTGATTTTTTATACCTAACTAACCCATAAGAGATTCGACAAATATCATCAATCATCTTAAACTCTATAAAAGATAGAACTCTGTTAATTAAACAGAATCTATTTACAGTTTGTAAGCTGAATAACCATCACTCAGGAAACCAGTATGTCTGAAAATATCCCACAATTAGACTCAACCATCGTTGCATTAGTCTCACTTGCTTCAGGTATCGCAGCTAAGCATCCTGATATGGGCTTATGTCAACTAGATAAGCTACGCCATATGGGAATACCTGACTCACAAATAGAAACTGTAATAGAAATTGCACGCCATATTCGTGATGAAGCGGCACAGAAGTTAGACATGGCTTTTAATGAGAAATCAGGAATGGCGGTAAACTCGCAAGAAGCGGCTACCGATACTGAATTTAGCAGTCAAAGTTGTTGTTCTAGCACGGTCAGCGGTCAGTCTTGTTGCTAGTACGGACTATAAAGGTTTATATCATGACAAGTTGGAGAATAGAACAGGAAAAAGTTCGAGCCGAGCATTGCCAACCAATACTCCTTGTACTTTAACTCTCAATGGAAAGCCTTCTTCAAGGTTTCTAATAATACCCCTAAATCAGCAGCTGCACACCATAATAGGGCAAGACTACAATAAACGCCTTATTTGTGCGCTTTTAATTATTCATAACTACCTTTGTAATCATAGAAAGTGGTGGAGATAATTTAAGTGCTACTTTTAGCCCAGAATTATCTGACCTCACTATCTACGTTATTGATGTTGCCGCAGGTGATAAAATTCCACGTAAAGGTGGGCCAGGTATCACAAAGTCAGACTTGTTAATAATCAATAAAACTGACCTTGCTCCAATGGTTGGTGCATCCTTAGACGTTATGGATAAAGACACTAAGCGAATGCGCGGTGATAAACCTTATCTTTTCACTAACCTAAAAGATGGTGAAAATGTGGATGCAGTCATAGACTTTATTATTGATAAAGGCATGTTAAAACAGAGTTAAATCAGGAAACTTTTAGTTATCTATATAAAGTAATCCGTTTTAAAGGGGTAGTTCAATGGCACCCCCGCCCTTTTTACATAATTGTAAAATAAAGAGACTTCAGCAAAACTCATAGAGTGAAATGAGATTTACATTCAGCTACTCTTGAAAAGCCGATTATAATCCCAATTTATATTAGATTAATTACACCACAAAGGAATTACCATGCCACAAGCAAGCGCACGCCATTTATTAGTTGAAACTGAAGAGCAATGTAACGACATTAAAAAGAAGATTGAGGAAGGAGCAGATTTTGCTGCAATGGCTCAACAGCACTCTAGTTGTCCATCTAAAGCTCAGGGTGGTGATTTAGGAAGTTTTGGCCCTGGTCAAATGGTTCCTGAGTTTGATAAAGTTGTTTTTAGTGCACCAGTTAATACAGTACAAGGTCCTGTTAAAACACAATTTGGCTACCATTTACTTGAAGTAACTAGCCGAGATGATTAATAGGTCTGATTCAGCTCTACAATCAAGATAGTTACATACCAATAAAAAAGGACTGAATAATCAGTCCTTTTTTACACCTCAAATTTATGAGTTGTTTCTTTTCAAAAAATATGAGGTTACCTACACTCCAAGCATATTTTTTTAAATAGGGTTTCTATAAGTATTTGTTCTATTTCTCCAACCTGGCAACCATTTTCTCTCATTGCGGCTTGGTTTTGAATTTCTCACTCGACGCTCTAAAACTCGCATTGCAGCATCAGCAAATTCATTTAAAGCACGTGGGCCAACCTGTGTAGGTCGCATTTCTTCAAGAACTTGTAATAGGCCCCAGTTTTTTCCCTTATAGCCACCATGACGATTTAGACCTTCACCTTTAAAGTTCACATAATCAATTAACACATAACGACCACCACGCGAGTTTGCGACTGCATTTAGATTGTTAGCTACTTGACGACGTAAATGTGGCGGTGTCTTTTTTACTAAACGAGGCATCGCTCGCATAGCGCGATCCATTATGTATTTTGCCTGTAAATGACGCGTTCTATAAAGTAATTGTGAGAATTGGCGAACTTCAGGTGTATTTTTAGCACGCATTAATTCTTCACGAGTACGCCAAGGAGCCCCTTCAAAACGGGCACGTTGTACCCACTGTGGTAAATTAACACCATTCTTTTGCAAGTAATCAAGCAAGCCGGGGAATGTATTACCGTAACGAGCACGTCTACCTGATGGATACCAAGTGAAGTGACCAATACCCATTGAAGCAAAGTTTTCACGGTGATTCCAGTGTACTAACTGATCAATACGGCCACCTGTTTCGTTCTTAAATATTTTATCTCCAATAGCATATAACTCAGCAGTTTGCACTTGAGCAGGGTTATTACGAACCGTTCTACGCGGTGCTGGTTGAGTTCTTTTTACTGGCGCCCTTCTTTTTACAACTTGAGGTTGTCTTACCTGTTGATGCGTTGATCTTTGTTGATGTGGTGCTTTAGTTCGCTGTTGAAAAACAACCTGCTGGGGCTTTTGTGGCAGTGCCTGAACATAATATGTTTTAGATGATTTTGCAGAGTTTTGTGGATATGAAGCTTGCTGACTACACGCAGATAAACCAAATATGGATACTGCGGCAAGCCCAAGTAGGGTTTGTGTTTTCATTGAGTTACCGTTTTTTATTATTATTATTTTCCAGACACTTCAAAAGTAATTTATTTGGGGGTCTCTGGACTAACTGGCGACTATTTTATATGTTTCTATTAAACTGTCTAGTCACTCACGACGAAGTGATACTAAATATTCTTAGTATCTGATAGATGGGTGATAATAAACTCTTATCAAAAAAATCATGCCTTTATAAAACAATTCACTTTATTAGTAGAATATAAGAAATTACTAATATAGTCTGTTATAATGTTAAAATGTAAATGAGATCTTCAAGGTATTTTGATCATGAGTTTGATGAAAAACATTATTATTAGTAGTACTGTAGCTCTTCTAGCGCAGCCATTAGCTATATATGCAGAAATAACTGCACCTGCCACAACCTTAGCGACCCAAGAACAACTAATAGAATACCAAATACTGGATGGGCAAATTGAAGTAGTCAATAAGAGTACGGTCTCAGCTCAAACCGGCGGTATTATTAGTAGCCTTAGTTATGACATTGGCGACACTGTAAAGCAGGGTGAGCTAATTGCTCGGATTACCTCACAAAATCAAGAGTCTAGTGTTCTTGAGGCTAAAGCTACGGTGAATCAGTCTAAAGCATCAATCTCTGCAGCTCAGGCATCTATTAGTGGCGCTTTAGCTACCATGAAAGAAGCAGAAGCAGCCATTGTGCGAGCCACTGCAACCATCGCACAGACGAATGCATCAACTAAAGAAGCGCAAGCAAACTATGCTGCCGCACGATCAGAGTTTGACCGTGTTAAAGGCTTATTTGCAAAACAGATATTAACTAAATCTCAATATGATCGAACAGAAGCAACGATGCGCTCAACTTTAGCGCGGGTTGAATCAGCAAAAGCACAACAAAACTCAGCTAAAGCAGATAGAGTAGCCGCTGTTTCTCGATTATCTTCGGCTAAAGCAGCAATTTCATCATCAAAAGCCAATTTGTCATCAGCCAAAGCAAGCTTAAGCTCTTCAAAAGCAAATCTGTCCAAAGCAGGAGAGCAGTTAGGTTACACAGAAATCATCGCACCATACAGTGGTATTGTTACAGAACGTCATGTGGAGCTCGGTGAAGTTGTATCCCCCGGCACACCTATAATGACAGGAATTTCGTTAGATCAAATGCGTGCTGTTGCTAATATTCCTCAACGTTTAATACTTAAAGTTAGGAAATATAATTCAGCAAGACTATTTGTTGACGGTGATGAAGTAGGTACCGCGATTAAAAAACTCACTATATTCCCTTACGCTGATCCTGCCACTAATGCTTTTAAAGTACGCGCTACATTGGACTCTGCATCTAAAGGACTTTTCCCTGGTGTATTTGTAAAAATAGGATTTGAAGTAGGAACAGAAAAACACCTTGTTATTCCAATATCTTCAGTCGCTCATCGCAGTGAAGTGACAGGCGTTTATGTTATGGATGAAAATGAAGTTCCATCGTTGCGCCAAGTTCGACTTGGACTTGTAGCACCTGATAGTAAAGTTCGTGTGCTAGCAGGTTTAGATGAAGGAGAAAAAGTTGCACTAGACCCTGTACAGGCGGCTGTTTATTTAAAGCATTTACGCCAATTAGAGTCCACTAAAGAGGAAAACGCACATGAGTGATTCCTCTCAGAAGCAACCTCAGCAAGAAAATCCTAAGTTGGGAATTTCAGGTGCTATTGCAAAAAAGTTTTTACTCACTGAGATCACACCTTTATTAGCATTAGTTGCTTTATTATTAGGTTTCTTCGCTGTAATGGTGACACCTCGTGAAGAAGATCCGCAGATTAATGTTACCTTTGCAAATATTTTTATTCCTTTCCCAGGCGCAAGTGCTGTAGAGGTTGAAAACCTTGTTAGTACGCCAGCAGAGCAAGTTTTATCAGAGATATCAGGAATCAAGCACATCTATTCCACCTCTTTCCCTGGAATGTCTTTGATCACTGTGCAGTACAAAGTGGGCCTTGATAGAACAGAAGCTTTAGTCAGACTTTATAATAAAATAGCCACCAACCAAGATTGGTTACCACAAAATTTAGGTGTAGGTTTACCACTGATCAAACCGAAAGGAATTGATGACGTACCAATAGTTTCACTAACACTTTGGACTGATGACGAAAAACGCGGAGCTTATGAGTTAACGCAGGTCGCCCACGCGATTGAAGCCGAACTTAAACGTGTTCCTGGTACTCGCGATGTCTACACTGTTGGCTCAACAAATCGTGTGGTTCATGTACTTTTAGATAGCACGAAACTTGCAGGTTATAATATATCTTTGGCTGATTTACGAAGAGCATTACAAGCTAGCAATGCTGCCACAGATGCCGTTTCACTAGTCGATAACAATACTGAAATTCAAGTGGTATCAGGTACATTTTTAAGCAATGATAATGAAATTGGTGATCTTGTTGTAGGCGTATCAAAAGGTAGCCTAGTGTACCTTCGTGATGTTGCTACGATCAAACAAACTGCAGACTCGGCGGAAACTTATGTTACTTTTGCTACCGCTAAAGGTGCCGCTTTCAAAGGCTTAGAATCAGGCAAACGATCACCTGCTGTGACGATTGCTATTGCTAAACAGCCAGGTATAAATGCAGTTTCGGTTTCTAATCATGTAATTAAACGTATTGAACAATTGAAAGGCACCTTTATTCCAGATGGTGTGAATGTGACGGTCACTCGTAACTATGGCGACACCGCAAAAGCAAAGTCAGATAAGCTTATTAGCAAGCTGATAATAGAGACTCTAGCCGTAGCAGCTTTAATTTGGCTGGCACTTGGAATACGTGAAGCATTTATCGTCGGCACCGCAGTGGTTATCACTTTAGCATTAACATTATTTGCTTCGTGGGCCTATGGTTTCACTTTAAATCGAGTTTCGCTATTTGCCTTAATTTTCTCCATTGGTATCTTAGTTGATGATGCGATTGTGGTGGTCGAAAATATTCACCGTCATATGGTGCTTGGTGGACGAAAGCTGGTGGATGCCATCCCCTATGCAGTTGATGAGGTGGGTGGCCCGACAATCTTAGCCACATTCGCCGTTATTGCAGCATTACTGCCAATGGCATTCGTAACGGGATTGATGGGGCCGTATATGAGTCCTATTCCGATTAATGCCAGCATTGGCATGTTACTGTCTCTGGGCGTTGCTTATATTGTGACTCCTTGGATGACCAATAAAGTACTGGCAAATGTCGATTTTAGTAAACATGCAGAAAAAACCGATGACGATGGTAAGCCTCTAGAAACACGTTCAAAGCGCTTTTTCAATAAAGTCCTTGGTCCTTTCTTAGAAAAAAAAGGTGGGGGTAAAAAACGCTTCATATTGTTATTTGTTTTTATCCCTATACTCATTGCTGGCTCCGTGTCACTAGCCATCCCTTTTGATCCATTTAAACAAGTCGTCTTAAAAATGTTGCCGTTTGATAATAAGGGTGAATTTCAGGTTGTGCTAGACATGCCAGAAGGCACTACTTTGGAGCAAACTTCACGTGTTCTAAATGAGCTTTCTCGGACACTGGATGATGTTGAAGAAGTAACAGATTACCAAATTTATGCAGGTACAGCCGCACCTATCAATTTCAACGGGCTTATTAGGCAATACTACTTACGCCGAGGTTCTAATGTAGGCGATATTCAAGTTAACCTGACTGACAAGCATGACCGTGAACGTAAAAGCCATGAGATTGCGCTAGCAGTTCGCCTTGCAATGAAAGATGTGGCGAGAAAATATAATGCCAACGTGAAAGTTGTAGAAGTTCCACCAGGTCCTCCTGTGTTAGCTCCTATCGTTGCCGAAATTTATGGTCTTGATCACAAAGGGCAGATTGATGTCGCAAAACAAGTGCGCGATGTATTTCAATCTACCAATGATATTGATGATATTGATGATACTGTTGAAGCACCACAGCAACGTCTTATCGTTAAAGTTGACCGTCATAAAGCAGCGACATTAGGCGTTTCTCAACAGGCAATTAGTTCTGCCATTAGTACCGTTTTAGGCGGTGAAGATGTAGGCTTCTTACATGGTAAAAATCTAAAATATGCCGTGCCTATTCGTCTTGAGTTTCCAATCTCAAAGAAAGATAAGATTGAGTCGGTACTTGCCCTACGAATTCGCAGCCTTTCTGGTGAACTCATTCCTATGTCAGAAGTGGTCGATATTCAAAAGAACACCCGTGAATATTCCATTAATCACAAAGACTTATTACCCGTCGTCTATGTCACGGGTGATATGACTGGTACAACAGATAGTCCACTTTATGGCATGTTTGATATATCCAAAGGCATCGAAGATAAGCCAGTACAGATCTATGATAAAGACTTACAACAGTACTATTTCTCAGCCCCAGATGACCCTTATTTCTACAGTTTAAAATGGGATGGTGAATGGCAAATCACCTTCGAGACTTTCCGTGATATGGGAATTGCTTACGGCGTTGGCATGATTATGATTTTCTTACTTATCGTGGCGCAGTTCCGCTCATATGTGGTGCCATTGGTGATTATGTCCCCTATTCCACTAACCATTATCGGCGTAATGCCAGCTCACTTTTTAATGGACAAGCAATTCACTGCAACTTCCATGATCGGCATGATCGCCTTGGCGGGTATTATCGTGCGAAATTCGATACTGCTGGTGGATTTTATCAATGAACAGCTCAAATCTGGGGTCGAACTCAAAGAAGCAATTATTAATTCTAGTGCTGTTCGCGCCATGCCCATTATTCTAACCGCGATTGCTGCGATGGTTGGTGCATTCTTTATTATTGATGATCCGATATTTGGCGGATTAGCCGTAGCATTGATTTCAGGAATATTGGTTTCTACAGTGCTTACACTGGTGGTTATTCCATTACTTTATTATATGTACCTAAAAAATAGAGTAGAGCTGATTAAAAACATGAAGTAATCTTTCTTTTAGGTATCTCCTCCTTTCATTGAATCTTCAAAAAAAGGGGGGGGTGCCATATCAAGTTAAACTCATGATGAAAATATGGTAAGTATAACTTTTTAATTCTTTAAGCATTGTT
>CAZWEA010000103.1:7927-10707 GCA_964632635.1 uncultured Cocleimonas sp.
AAAAACGATGCTTTCTAAACTCTTCTCAGTCTTAATTTCTAGTTAGAAATTATTTTTGCGAGTTAAAATTTAAAGGCAGCCACTTAGCTGTATTCGCCTGATATTTTTCCCATTCTGGATCCGTAATACCCAACTGGCAGCTACCATTGCAGACATTTCTAAAAACGAGAAATAAAGTCAATGCAACCACTGCTGACAATGCGACCAAATAACTTTGCAGCATCCAGCCCCATATTGCCATCATCATCACAATACCCACTTGCATTGGATTTGAAATATAACGATAGACTCCCGTTGTAACTAGATATCGAGGTGCATCGTAGGGAAAACCTGTCCCTTGACCTTGTTTAGCAAATACATAGAGTGCATTTATAATGAGTAATGCTGGAATCAGCATGGGTAGGAAATACAAAGTATTACCGAATACATTACGTTCTAAGAACTGACTAACTAAAGACTGCCAGCCATCATTGGTATTATTAAAAATTAGCGAAGGAAATAGCCACAGTAATAAAATACCCCAAGAAATGTTCTGTAAAAAACTGCGTAGGTAAACATGCTTACTTTTAACCGTCCATTCTGCCAGCAGTGTTGAAGGAACAATCACCAACAATGACATCAACCCTAGCCATAGTAGACTTATTGCTGGGAAGCTCAACGGAAATACTACTAAAATTAAGACCAAATCAAAAACTAACAATGCTGCTGTTAATACCAGTGGCGGTAGTTTAGTGAAGAAGATTCTCGGCAACATTCCCAACAATAAGCTTGCACCAAACATTATAAAAGTAGGAACACCAAATAACTGTATATCACTTGGTGCAAACTCCCAAAGTTGCCATTGTGCCCCTGCCGCAAATAAAATGAGTCGCCATTGAAACTGCCAAATATGTGCAAAGAGTGCAGCCACCCAGTTGATCACGGGGTGGCTGCGATGCAAGAATTGATGTACTAATAAACCTGCAGGGAGAAGGACTAAAAAGATCACAATCAAAGCTTTATTAATCTCACCATCCATTTCACTTTCCCATTAATCTCTTGCGTATTCTGGTGTTGCTGCATATTTAATCAAAGCGTTTGCCATTAGTTTGGTTGTGTAATACTCCAATGTTCCAAAGTACCATGCTGGGTCAAGCTTACGCTCATAGCTGATTTCCCATGTTACTTTGGTATGAGCGTTATCAAGCACCTGCCAAGAAACTTTACCCTTCTGCCAGTTTAAATAAGTACTCACATAACTATCATCAGATAATATTTTTGACTCGATAAAATTATCCCCTACTGCGGTTACTTCATACACTAAATCACCGATTTTAGGATTAAAATAAACATGCTTATTATAAACAAAATGTAGCTTGGTTTTATCACCTAACGTTGTACCAAACTGTACAGGCGCATCTGGAAAAGGAAAAATCTTCAAAAACATCGGTACATCATTTCCTAATGCTAATGGTTGGCGAAGTTGTTCCTGTATTGCCTCACTATTCGCGGCAACCACCTGTTCAACAATAACCGTCTGCTGGCGTGGAAAAGTTAAATTAGGATGAGTGCCTTCCAAGCTCATTAGTGCAATCAACAAAAACATCGGTGATGCCTGTAATTTACTCAGTTCCTTTCTACGCGAATAGTCAATCATAAAACCAATTAAACCACCCACGATATAAAATAACGGCGCAGCCATTAAAATACAGATAAACCCTTCTTGAAGGATAGGTGCGGATAACAACATCACAATCGTAATCCCTTTTAAAATCCCACCCATAGCGGAGGAAGATGCATCTAGATTTTTGAACAAGTAGGCAAGTATTAAAGGTAAGCCGATATAAAATAGAGAGGTTCCATGAAAACCTTTAGCTGATAAAAAATCTAACAATATTCCAGTAATAGCTATTCCTATGAACCCCATGATAACGACATGAGGTTTTCTAGTTATAAGTACAACCGCAGTTAAAGCAGCCATAATGACAACGATCAAAGCTAGCCATTGGACACCCTCAAAAAAGGGGAAAAACTTCTTCCCTATCAGAACAAAGATGAAACCAAACAATGTGGTATGTACAAGCGCCAATAAACCTACAATCCAGTTAACTGTTGTATTGTTATGCATCTTAATAACGGTTTGCTGTTGTTTTAAATTATCGATTGCATCTTGCTTTGTATTTTCATTTTTTTTATTCATATTTATTGCACCAAGTTATTGTTTTCACAAGACAAGACTATCAAGTTAAGCATTTAAAACTTCTGTTTTTATCATTCAGGAATAGATTTTCTATATGAATATGCTTTTACTCTTGAGATACAACCTTCTGTCATATGTGAGTTTGTAATTGTGTAAAAACAGGGGGGGTGCCATTGGGAATACATCTAGTTTGAATTTTATTTGGAAGACCTGATGGGAAGTCAAAGACCTAGAAGGATCTAAAAAGCCCTCCCTTTGCTAGAGAGAGAGAGGGCATTAAGAGCTAATGCATAGTGCTATTAGTTTTTACTAACTAGCTGTACAAGCCATATCTTGTCCACAACAAAGTGGAGATTTGATTTTACCGTGTCCATTAGGGCATTCAGATACGTTTACGTCAGTCCCATCATCCAACTCTAATGAAGCATCTACTAGGGGTGCATCACACTCTCCGCAAGATGCATTAACACTCATTCCGCATAAGTCACATTTGTATGTAGCCATTTTCTCTCCTTTGATTAATTAAACTGCGTATTAACTTTAGCAGAGATAGTATTTTTTTAATAAAAAACTATTGTTTGTAAGGCAATCTTGTAAAAAC
>CAZWEA010000104.1:0-10677 GCA_964632635.1 uncultured Cocleimonas sp.
CACCCCCCCCTTTTTTGTAAGATTGTTGTCCCTATTAGATTATAACAGTCGGGAATATATTTTCTTTGAATTCATCAAAGTCGCTCTCTTTTTAGGGAGCTTAAGTAAACCTGATTTAGAATACGGCTTACAGCCTTCTTCCAAAGACCCACAGCTACTGGTCTTTTTATATTGCTGATTGTCCAGATCATAAAATTCAAATGTATCACCGCGCATTCCGTCACCACTTTGTGAGATAATCTCGCGTTGCTTAAGCAAAAATTCTCTGTGGTTTTTACTATAGACATAATTACTAATCTCTGAGTCGCTGCCCCAGTTATGTTCGTGTTTGTTAATACTTAGAATCAGTGCTTCTCCTTGCACTTGAATCATTTCAGAAATGGTTTGAAAATCTGGCTCAATAGTTTCGTGTACCTTAAACGGAGTAATTCGTCGCTTATAATGCTTATGGTTACTCATACAACTAATCAAGCGAATCTCTGATTTGAAGCGTTCTATAAAATGAAAATCTGCTTTTCCATCCTGATTAAAGTCCACAGAGATAAAACCTTTAGGGTCAGTAATAGGTTGGTAGATTTTCGCTTTGGCATTATAAGCGCCTTTGGATAATATCTTTTTAATGGGTTTGAAGTTGTTACTTGAGTCTTTGCATTGGGATGGAATATCAGCAATTTTAGTTGGGACTTCTTTAGTGCTAACACCTGCACAGCCTGATAATGAAATGAGACTAAAAATACCAATATAAATCTTTGTACGAGAGTATGACGAGAGCAGGGTGATTGACTGATTTTTTAGGGAGAGTGGGGAGAATTTAAACATTTTTAATCCGTCATATCTCTCGTACTTAAGCCTTTTTCAAAAAGGCGCTAATTAAAACAATTCGTGTTCCATTCACTCGCCCTTCGATATGTTTCGGGTTATCTGTGAGTGAAATATTCTTTACCACGGTACCACGTTTTGCGGTGAAATTTGCCCCTTTGACCACCAAATCTTTGATTAAAGTGACGCTGTCACCTGCATTTAAAACGGCACCATTACTGTCAATGGTGTTTTCATTATCGCCATTATCAGAGTCCTGACTGCCAGCTTCTGCCCAGGCTTTGACATCATCTTCAAGATACAACATTTCCAATAAATCCTGTGGCCAGCCCTCTGCTTTAATACTATTTAGCATACGCCAAGCCATAACCTGCACCGCTGGAACGGGTGTCCACATACTGTCATTCAAACAGCGCCAATGGTTTGCATTGCTGGGGGTGTTGATTTGCTCTAAACAAAGATCACAAGTTAATATACTTCGATCTGTTTCGTTCAGCTCAGCAGGAGAGTCTACTACTTCAAAAACACTTAAGTTTTCAGTTGCTGTGCATAGCTCACATTTAGAATCACTACGATCCATTAGATTTTTTTCAGTGCTCATAACATTTAATCATTTAATAGAGTTGCTTAATTATGCCATGAACCAATTTATAAAACAGGTATCTTAGGTTGGGATCAGGAGAGCTATTTTCTCGTTCCACTTATACTAGTATAAAATATTTTCTTATAAGAGCGTGAAAGCTAACTAATGCTCCAAAATTTTTATATTTTTCAACTAAATACCTGTTATATTAAAGCTGACAAATACTGAAACAAAGGAGAAAAACATGAGTTTGATGGGAACATTAGGAAAAGTTGCAATGGGCGTTATTGTTGCAAAAGGCGTTGGTAAAATGATGGGTGGAAGCCGTGGTGGAAGTGGCGGCGGACTCGGTGGATTACTAGGTAGTCTTACTGGAGGAAATAGTAACAGCAGCTCTGGGGGCGGTCTTGGTGATTTATTAGGCGGGCTATCTGGAAAAACAGGTGGTGGAGGAGGATTAGGTGGAATTCTTGACTCACTCGGCGGCGGAAATAGCGCACAATCTGGTGGCGGTCTCGGAGGCATGCTAAATGATGCGCTTCAAGGTAACAATACTAACGCGAGTTCAGAGCAAGAACAACAAGCTGAAATCATGTTAAAGGCAATGATTAATGCAGCAAAATCTGATGGCGAATTAGATGATAAAGAAAAAGCAAAAATCACTGAACATCTTGGTGATGTTTCTCGTGAAGAAGCAGAGATGGTGCGTAATGAATTAAACTCGCCATTAGATGCAGAAGGTTTTATCAGAAGTGTACCAAGAGGCATGGAAGAGCAAGTTTACTTTATGTCATTACTTGCTATAGATTTAGATACTAATGAAGAAGCTCATTATCTTGATCAGTTAGCTAAAGGCTTAAATCTATCTCATGATGTTTGTAATCAAATACATCAAAAATTAGGTGCACCTGCACTTTATGCTTAAGTAACTCATTAGTTACATTCAAAGCTTTATTGGCACCCTACCTTTTTCAATTGTGTAAAAAAGGTGGGGGTGCCATATCCCTTACTTATTTTTAAATATCTTTTCGAGAATGGGGAGGTTCCTGTAGTTTCACGTTTAATAAACATATTGTTACTTTTCTAGTTCTTCACCCGCACGATAAGCATCTGCAATACTTATAATCCAAGTTGCCATAAAAACAATTACTGCAATAGTGATAATGTGAACTTGTGAATCAACCATACTTTTACCAAACATACCTATGGTACCTGCGGTATCTAAGTCATCCATATTTTCTCTTAATTGTTTTGCTAAGCTGTACGCAAAATCAAAAACCTTAACCACGATAACAATAAGAGAAGCAACAGATACCATGATAAAAATGGTAGCAGCAATATAGCGTTTTAAAATAATTTGACCTGCACCGGGTAAGCCAAATGCGGACCAGAGAATGGCTTTAGTTGATAGTTTCATGTGGGCTAAGTTATAGGGATAGCTTCTTATAGTCAAATGAGTTTGTAAAAGCAGTCTTGAAAGCAACTTGTGAAGTGAAATAGAGTGTTTTGCAGTAAATGGCACCCCCCCTTTATTTTGATAATTGTTAAAATCTGGGGGATGTGTACACTTAGCAAGTTGGTAAATATTATAAGGGCAAAATATGTCGGAAGGATCTCACGAAGGTAAGCAATGGCTGTGGTTATTAATCATTGGATTGGTTTTAATTGCTATTGCTACATTTGCAATTAAATCACATGGTTGGTTGCTCGCTATTCTACTTGGAGTAGGCGGACTGATTGTTGTTTTTGCCTCTTCTGAGATGATGATTAAAGCGGTTGATGGTTATGCCAAACGCAAGAAAATGAATTCATTTGTGGCAGGAACAATGGCAGGGTTATCGAGTAATATTCCTGAATTAGTGATGCTCGCTTTTGTGTTAATGGCAAGTCCGACGGTAGGCTTCATCGTCACGATACTCACTCTACACGTAGGTGCAGCGGCATTCGGACTTTATTGTGGAACCTTACCAAGAGATATTGAAGGCAACGCACATCTACCTAAACCCTTGGTCGGTTTAAGTACGGATTTATACGCAGCAGCGGCAGGCGTGTTCTTTAGCTTAGGCGTTATCATGTTGCTAATGAAAGCATTTAGCGTCAATGGAAGCTCGGCACCTTCATTAAGCATTACCGATCTCTATGTTTTTGGAGCGATTCTTTTAATCATTCAAGTAGTGGCTATTGCGCGTTTAGTGAAACGTTTTTCAAAAGTGCATAAGCCAGAGTCTGAAGATGATGTTCCTGTAGAAACAGCACCCAATGAAAAGCTCATGCCGATTAAGGCGATATTAGCGTTTAGTGCGGCAGGGCTAGTCGCTTCAGTTATTGGTGGTCACTCAGTGGGCGAATTTGCAGGTATTTTAGTGCATAAATTAGAAGCTGCAGGCTACTCAGAAATGTTTGGTGCGGTAATACTCAGTGTATTTGCCTCAGCTGGTGCATTCGTAATGATCGGTACAGCGCACTTCCAGAAAAAATATAATATTGCTATGGCAAATGCATCGGGTGCGATTACTCAAGTGCCATTCTTAGTGCTACCGATTGCGATGATCATGCTCGCTATTTTTACTCAAACAGGCATTATTCCATCCTTGGATAACTTAGGTGGGGTCATCCCTATCAACCTTCATACTACTAGTGCGATTATACTTGGTTTTCCATCTATGTTGATTTTATGGAAAGCGGTACAAGATGATGGCAAGGTAAACTGGGTTGAGACCAGCACCATGGTTGCCATTTTCTTGCTGGTTATTTATTTACTTGTTTCACACGGTTAACACCAAAGGCTTTTTATTTATGAAATTTACCTTAAACGTTGTGATTGGCATAGTAGCGGTCAATATATTAATATTCTTTGCTAGCCAGTCTATCCAGCTCACTGGATTACTTGCTCTGTATTTTCCAGAAAATCCAAGCTTTGCTCCTTGGCAATTTATCACACATATGTTCATGCATGGCGGCATGATGCATTTGCTATTTAATATGTTTGCCCTGTGGATGTTTGGCACACAATTAGAAAATATCTGGGGTGGAAAACGTTTCTTACTTTTCTATTTTGTGTGTGGCATCGGCGCGGCGCTAATCTACACAGCGATTAATTACTACCACTATAATGAAGTCTTTGCATTGATGACGGCATCAGGACTTCAGCCCTTTGAAGTTCAATCAATGATTGAGAGAGGGGTTTACCTTCCAAGCGTTTTATCTGAAGGTCAGGCAGAGCAATTAATCGGGACTTTTAGAACGCCAATGGTTGGAGCTTCTGGTGCGATTTATGGCATCTTGGTTGCATTTGCTTTTAACTTTCCAAACCATAAATTAATGTTAATCTTTATACCCTATCCAATTCCAGCGAAGTATTTTGTGCCTGCTTTGATCTCGCTAGATTTATTCTCAGGTGTGACAGGCTTCTCAATATTTGGAGGAGGTGTTGCACACTTCGCCCATGTTGGTGGTGCGATTATTGGGTTCTTGATGATGCTTTATTGGCGTAAACGACTGTTTTAAGAATCAACATAAAAGGCATGAAACATTGTTACAATCTTTAAAAAAGGTGGGGGGTGCCATCTAATCCCTATTTAAAACAGTTAAATTATCAATCAATCTTGCTTTTCCCAGCCATGCTGAAGCTAATACAACGATATTTTTATCAGTAGGTTTTGCTACGGATAAATCAATAGCATTTCGAATTTCAATATAGTCGGCTTTGAAACCTTGTTTATTTAAATTGATAATCGTATCTTCTTGTAAGCTTAGATAGTCTTCTTCACCTTCAAGAATGGCATCTTTTATTTTGCTTAAAGCTAAGTACAAACCCGGAGCGATGACATCGCGTTGCTCCTTATCCAAATAATTATTACGTGAACTCATTGCAAGACCACTCGGTTCGCGAGCAGTTGGTGCGGCGATAATCTCAATGCCAAAATCAAGGTCAGCTTCCATACGTTTAACCAGCATTAACTGCTGGAAATCTTTTTCACCAAAAATAGAATAATCAGGCTGCACGAGATTGAATAACTTTGCCACAATGGTGGCCACACCTGAGAAGTGTCCTGGGCGAGAATCACCTTCTAAAATATCACTGATACCATCGACTTCTACTCTTGCAGCACTGCCTTTAGGATACATATCATCGGCACTGGGTAGGAACACAAGGTCCACATTCTCTGCTTCAAGTAATGCGATATCTTCATCTGTTGTGCGTGGGTATGCGGCTAAATCAGCTGCTTTATCAAACTGCATTGGGTTGACGAAGATGGAGACCACAACGCGATCGGCTACTTCTTTTGCTTTGCGAACTAATGATAAATGCCCATCATGTAAGTTACCTAATGTGGGAACAAATGCGGTAGTTTCACTGTTTGAACGATAGCCACGCATGACGACTCTTAGAGCATCTTTATCTTTTGCTTGAATCATTTTTAGGTGCCCTTAGTAAAAACACTGCTGATCAGTAGGGAAGCTGCCCTCGCGGACTTCTTTAGCAAATGCGGCAATTGCTTCAGGAATATTTCTTCCTTCAGAAAGATAATTAGCAGAAAATTTAGGCGCTAAACTGGAAATGCCGATCATATCTTGCAGTACTAACACTTGACCATCGCAGTCACGCCCTGCGCCAATTCCGATGGTGGGAATTTCCAAAGCTTCAGTTAGTTTTTTGGCTAGATCTACTGGGACACATTCAACCACAACAGCATCAGCACCAGCGTCTTGTAAAGCAAGTGCATCAGATAGCATTTGTTTTGCAGCATCATCCTCTCTACCCTGAACACGATAGCCACCTAATTTGTGGACAGTTTGAGGGGTTAAGCCGATATGTGCACACACGGGAACACCATGTCGTGTCATATGGCGAACGGTGTCGAGTTGTGCCTCGCCACCTTCTAGTTTGACTATTTGTGCCTGACCTTCTTGCATGAGTCGTGCGGCATTAGTAATTGCTTGATCTGGATTGGTGTAACTCATAAAAGGTAAATCCGCCATAACCAGCGCGCGTTTACACTGTGGCGCTACAGATTTTGAATGATAAATGATGTCATCAACAGTCACTGGAACGGTAGAGTCATGGCCTTGCATGACCATGCCAAGCGAATCGCCGATCAATATCACATCGATTCCTTGTTCATCTATGACTCTGGCAAAGCTAGAATCATAAGCTGTTAATGATGTGATTTTATCACCCGCCAGTTTCATTTCTCGGATGGTTTTAACTGTGACGCGTTTAGCCATTATAATATCTCGATATTATTTCGTTCTTCATCAGAAAGATGATCAATACAATCTTGAAGTGAGGTCGTTTTATTAATTTTCAAGTCACTTAAATCTTTAATTAAATCCGCAAGTGGGTAAACCACAAAGGCTCGCTCACAGATACGTGGATGGGGAATACTAAGACGTTTTGTTTGAATGATGTTATCGCCATAAAATAATATATCTAAATCAAGTGTTCTTGCGCCCCAACGTTGTACGTTTTCTCTCTCTCTGCCATTTGTGTTTTCAATGTTTTGTAAGGCATCTAATAATGTTACTGCTGACATTTCTGTTTCAAAGGAAACGACGGCATTTAAGTAATCAGTTTGGTCTTGTGGGCCATGAGGCTTGCTTGAGTAGAGGCGAGAAAATTTCAGTTTGCTAATCTCTGGGTGTGATTCAAGAGCTTGTTGTGCATTTCTTAAATGTTGCCTAGAGTTGCCAATATTACTGCCAAGTGCGACATAACAAAGCACTGTGTCAGCTGAGATGTTAGTCATTGGTTCGGCGTTTTTGACGCGTTTTACGTTTATCTTTATTGTGCTTTGCAGGTAAAGCCGCTTGGCACATGGCTATTTTTTCAGCCTCATCTACTTCTTGAATTAACGTCCACCATTCACAATCGTCCACTGGGATTTCTCCAGCACGAGCGCGTAAACACATAAAATCATAGGCAGCGCGAAATCGACGATGCTCTAAAAATTTTAAAACTCTTCGCTGGTTCTTAAAATGAAATAAGCCTTGTAAAGTCCAGATTTCACGACTCATATTGCTGAATCTTCGCGGAATAGACAGTGTTTTAATTTGCTCAGAAAATGCATCGCTGGCAGCTAGATGCATAGATTGTAAGGCAGGATTATTCATTTCCAAATACATTGAGCTACCTTCACTTACTTTTTTCCAAAGCATTACAGCGAATAGAAATGCGGGTGTTACGGGCAACCCAGCTTTGATTCTTTTATTGGTATTATTTAACGCTAGGTGAACAAGTTTGGTATACGAGCCTGTGTTACCGTTATTCTCAATATCTTCTTGTAAGCTTTGTTCTGCAATAGGGAATAAATACTGAAATAGATTGTAGTCACGCAGTGCTTTTAGACTTTCTGTGGCTTTGCCACTATGAAAAAGTTTTAGTGTTTCATCAAATAATCGGGCGGGTGCAATATTTCCTAGTAGCGAAGCGAATAGTCTTATCGGTACATCCGAAGCTTCTTCAATATCTAAGCCTAGCTTTGAAGAAAAACGAATAGCACGTAGCATTCGTACAGGGTCTTCACGGTAACGAACAACAGGATCACCAATCATTTTTAGTTGGCGATTTTTCAAGTCATCCATGCCGCCAACAAAATCTAAAACATCACCTTTTTGTAGATCATAAAATAAAGCATTGACGGTGAAGTCACGACGAACAGCATCTTCTTCGATAGTTCCATAGACATTGTCGTGAAGAATTCTACCAAAATCACCAACCTTGCCTTTATCGGAGCTATCATGAGGCGCTCGAAAAGTTGCCACTTCAAAATACTCACGCCCAAAATGCACATGAGCAAGGCGAAAGCGTCTGCCAATAATGCGAGTGGATGGAAGAACCTGTTTAACCTGTTCAGGTGTGGCGTTGGTTGCGATATCAAAATCTTTGGGGTGAAAGCCGAGCAATAAGTCGCGCACGCCTCCACCAACCAAATAGGCTTCATAGCCAGCTGCTACTAGGGAATCTAGTATAGTACGGGCTTTTTTGTCTATATCTCGTGGGTTAATTCCGTGCTCAGAGGCAGGTACTCGTATGGCTGGACTCATTCTTTTCGGAGCTTATGATCTGGATGGTTAAAAACAACTCAAGTGTAGCATATTACTGATAATATTTTTGTAGAAATACTAACTTCGTTACACTCGGTTTTAGCAGTCGCTGTGAGCACAAATAGACAAATATTGTTGAACCACTGTTTCTATCCCTTGTTCAATACTTTCAATTGTCAGCGCGTGTCCAATAGAGACTTCTAAAATATTGTCAATTTCTAAAAAATTCTGTAGGTTTTGCAAGTCCAAATCATGCCCAGCATTAACCCCAATGCCTAATGAATCAGCTACTTTTGATGCGAGTTGATATGATTCAAAAACCTTAATTTTTTCACTTGTATGATATGAATTTGCATAGGCTTCAGTATATAGCTCAATTCTTTTAGCTTGTGTTTTTGGAACTAGGTTGACTTGATCAATATCTGGATCAAGAAACAGCGCACTTCTAATTCCATGCTTATTCAGGTCAGAGCATATACCCGATAGAAAATCAGCTTTCTCTACTAAATTCCAACCATGATCTGAAGTTAATTGATCAGGGCTATCTGGCACAAGCGTACATTGGGTCGGTTTTATCTCGTGTACTAACTTCAAAAAAGACTCTGATGGATAGCCTTCAATATTGTATTCGATAGTAGAAAAGTCAGAGAGAAAGTTAGCAAGGTCATAAGCATCTTTTCTAGTGATATGACGTTCATCTTCCCGTGGGTGGACGGTAATACCCTGAACGCCTAAAGAAATAAATTTCTTGGTAAATTCAACTACATTGGGATAATCACGCCCGCGTGAGTTTCTTAGTAAGGCAATTTTATTTAAATTGACACTCAGTTTAGTCAAATGGCACCCCCCCCTTTTTTTGAAGATTGTAAATGTGTGATACAGGCTCCTAGTCGTTTAATGCCTTCAGTGATAGTCGCTTCATCTACGGTAACAAAACTTAAGCGCAATGTGTTTTCTCGCCCTTTAATATTGTCACCCACATAAAATGGCTCTCCTGGTACAAAGGCGACCTGTTGCTTTAACGCCTCATCAAATAAAGTCATTGATGACATCCCTTCGGGTAAAGTTGCCCAAATAAACATGCCACCCTCAGACTCGGCTATTTTCACATCAGAAGGGAAATATTCTTTTATTGCTTTCAGCATAGCTTGCTTTTTACTGCCATAAAACTGGATGATTTTTTCAATATGCTTATCCAGAGGGTTGTCTTTTAAATATTGAGCAATAAGCTGTTGAGAGAAAAAGTTAGTGTGTAAATCAGCCGCTTGTTTAGCAATCACTAGGGGTTTGAAAAGCCACTTTGGTGCCACAATCCAACCGATTCTCATTGAAGGTACAACTATCTTTGAGAATGAGCCAAGTAGCACTGTTTGCTCAGGCAGTAATGAATAGAAATTTGTTCTTGATTGACCTGTATATCTTAGCTCACCGTAGGGATCATCTTGGATTAGCAGGGTATTTGATTCGCTAACTGCCTGTGCAACAGCCTTTCGATTTTCTTCTGAATACGAAATGCCTGTGGGGTTTTGAAAATTAGGCACGGTGTATAAAAACTTTGGCTTGTGGTTTTTTAATACATCAATCAATGTATTTGTATCCATACCATTTTCATCAATCGGCACGGGGTGCATGCTGGGTTGAAATAAAGAAAATGACTGGATTGCCCCTAAGTAACCTGGGTTTTCCAATGCAATCGGATCCCCCTCATTTAGTAGAACCTTAGCCAATAGATCAAAGGTTTGCTGTGAGCCATTGGTGATCAAAATATTGTCGATAGAAATATCCAATCCTTGTTTCTCACGATAGCGATTTGCAATCCACTCTCGTAAATCGGTGTCACCTTCTGAGCTAGCATATTGCAAGGTACTAGAACCTTTAGTTTGCAACACTTTGCTGCTGGCTTTTTCTATTTCAACAACAGGAAATAGTCCTGAATCAGGGTGGCCACCAGCAAATGAAATAATATCTGATTGAATCGAAATTTTTAGTATTTTACGAATGAACGATTCTGGTACATTTTTGATTCGTTCTGATAAAAGATTATTCACAGAGTTCATTATAAAAGTTCACCTTTGAAAACAGTCACAGCAGTACCCGAGATATTGACACGATTACCCAATAACTCAACCTCTATAGTACCCCCTCGTCTGGATAATTGCTGGGCTTGCATAATATTTTTCCCTAAACGTTCTGCCCAAAAGGGTGTTAGCGAACAATGGGTAGAACCC
>CAZWEA010000105.1:0-4990 GCA_964632635.1 uncultured Cocleimonas sp.
CTTAGCGTAGCACCACCTTATTAATTACCTTCTTAGTGCATAGGGCACCCCCCCTGTTTTTACAAGATTCTATCGCTGGCACTTAGCGCAATAAAATGTAGAGCGTTGTCCCTGTGTCATTTTCTTTACAGCAGAATTACAAACCAAACACGGCTCATCTGCTCTGCCGTAAACATTTAATTGCTGTTGAAAGTAACCTGGGCTTCCTTCTGCTTGTACGAAGTCTTTTAGCGTTGTCCCACCCTGCTCTATCGCTGCGGCTAATACTTCTTTTATGACTTCCAGTAGTTTTTGATAACGAGCTTTGGATATTTTTCCTGCTGAGCGCTTTGGTGAAATCCCTGCTTTGAATAGACTTTCACAGGCATAAATATTACCGACACCAACGACCACATGACCATTCATTATAAATTGCTTAATACTGACTGTTCGTCCGCGAGATTGTTGGTACAAATAATTTGTATTGAAGTCATCAGTTAAAGGTTCTGGGCCTAAGCTGCGTAGTAATTTATGTTTAAGTGGATTTTGTATTGTCCATAGTACCGCACCAAATCGACGCGGATCTCGTAAGCGAATCAGTTTATTATTTTCAAATATGATATCAACGTGATCGTGTTTTTCGTGAGGCGTACCTACTTCTAAAATTCGTAAACTTCCCGACATCCCAAGGTGAATTAAGGTGGTGCCTTTTTGTACTTTTAATAAAATATATTTTCCACGACGCTCAACTGCATTTATCGTTTGACCAACCATGTCTTGAATTTCTTCAGGTATCGGCCAACGTAATTTTGCTTGGCGCACTATGACATCAACCACTTTTTGATTTTCTATATACGGCTTAATGCCTTTACGGGTGGTTTCAACTTCGGGGAGTTCTGGCACTATTTACTTTTCCAACGGCTCTTTAAAGCCGTCTACGCCGCTTTGTAAAAGGCCAAAGACAGTCTCTGAAATTAAATAGACTTTGTCACCCTTAAGAATATAGCGTTTTTGGGATATTGCATTAAGACTTCCAAAAATCATTTTTACGCCATTAAAACTGACACTCAATCTGTTTTGATCTAGCCCGTAACTGGCTAAGTCCTTTCCCCTTACATCATAATTTGTCTTGGCATCTTCTGATAACAGGGTAAACAAATGGCGCATTTTATCTTTATCGGCAATAAATTCTTCAGGTTTGGTGACCTTCCAGACAGCATCTTTATTGTGAATAACAATATCTTCGTGATCTTCTGAGTGAATGATTACTTCAGTAACCTCTGCGCCTATTGCCTTATCATAAAGGGTGTTGTTATCTTTCGTGTCTTTGTAAAAGATAACGAAAAGTACCAATGCAACCAGCAGTAGTAGTAATCCAATATTTTGAATTAAGCGTTTTTTATTTGGACTAGCCATCTTTCTTTTTCTTTTTTTCCATCACGGGTGCTTTAATTCCATAGCTCATTATCATTCTATCTTGTGTTGCAGAATTCACCGTAAAGGAAAGATGGCTGAGAAATTTCCCTTGGGTATCATACAAGTACACTGAATTACCTATTTTAGTGAATACACAGTTACGTATTTCATGACGGTCAACTGGACTTAGAAATTTATAATTACACTCGCCACTGGTATCAAAAGCAAATTCCATTCTAAACTTACTCGGTGGAAATTGGCGGCTATCTTTAGGACGAAAAACATTCGAAACTTTCTGACCATTTTGTTCTTCAAAAGAATGAACCCAATGTTGGTAAAAGCTAGTGTTTAATGACTCTTTTGGTTTTGTGCTCTCATCCGAACCTTCCATCCCAGCACAGGCTGATAAAAACAATGCACTAAGTAACATTGCTGGTAAAACAAATTTATTTCTAAGCATCTTCACATCTCCCCTTTATTTATATGCTTTCAAGCTCGCCCCCGAACCTAAAAAAATTAACGCTTTCTGCGCCTCAACCAGCGCACTGTCCCAAATACTAATAAGCCGACAGGCAATCCTATCCATAATATGGCAAGCGCTATTCTACCTGTATCGGATAGTTCTATTGTTGTTCCTGGAGCCACTTTTGATTTAATTGAGACTAAATCATCATCCCGACCCAACCAATTAAAGATATTCAAAGACAAATCAAGATTACTGCCCTGACCAATATAACTGTTTTGCATAAAGTCACTATCGCCAATAACGATAACACGTTGCTCTTGTTGGCTACTTTCGTCACTCTCAGACTGGCTCGGCTTCTTACGAGTTAACACCATCCCCATATCCAATGGGCCGGGAATATCGGCTTCGTCATCAAACTTTACATTGCCTGTGACTTCTCCAGACTCCAACCAGCTAGTGGGTAATGTACTTAAGAATGGCTGGTATTGCCAATCAGAATCTTTAATTTCTTCATCTCTAAGAATGGCGGTTGCAAAAGGAAAAAGCGTATGAGCATTTAACTCTTGGGTTAAATCAGATGTCCCATAATCAATCACTGCAATAGCCGCAGGATGTTTTATACCGAGCATATCTTGTAAAGCCTGATTTGCATCCAATAATGTTCCCTCATGAATTTTTAAGCCTAGGTGTTGCTCTATATCAGCCAAGCCCTTTAAGTCACCGGGTTCATGTAACCACAGTAAATTCCCACCCTGTTTTAAATAGTCACTGACTATTTTAACTTCACCTTCAAGATAATCATTTAGCGGCGCAGAAATCACTAAAAATGCTGTGTTTTCAGGGATACTTTGAGTCCTTAACAAATTATGAGGCTGCAAAAGAAAACCTTTATTTTGTAACACAGCTGCAAGCTGTGAAAGCCCATTAGATTTTTCTTGAAAGGGTGATGTCTCACCATGACCTTCAACAAATACGGCAAGTCTTGGTTTATCTCGCGACAATCGTTGCAACACATTGCTCATGGTTTGCTCATCGACGGAGCTAATAACTTCCTGTCTCTCACCTAGTTTAACAACCAACTGGCCACTGTATAAAACGCCATCTGCTTTTGCCCTTGCTGGCTCAATATCTGGATTTACAATTTCTAATTTTATATCTTCTTTATACCTTCGATACTTTGCAATCACCTCTTTTAATTTTTCATGATCCACTTCATTATCAGGAACATAAGCAGTTAAAACTAAAGGCTTACTGATTCTTTCTAGCAAGGTTTGAGTTGACTCATTCAGTGAGTTTCGCTGGTTATGCGTCATATCAATATTTGTATGATATGTTTTACCTAGCCAACCTAGCACCCCTGTTATGCCTATAAAAAGCAGGTAGAAAATAATATTCTGAATGCGTAAAGTCGTTTGCGTATTCATCGTAACAACCTATCATTGTCTAACTTACGAACCGCTAGAATCAAAAAGCCAACGATAAACAAGAGGTAATAAACAATATCACTGCTATCAATAATACCGCTAACAAATGCTTCATAATGACTAAAATGTGAAAGGTAAATAAATAGCTCACTGCTATTACTTTGTGAACTACCCGAAAGATAAAGCACTACCAAAAACATCAATAATCCAAAACTACTCACTGCTGCAATTACTGGTTCGCGGGTTAAACTAGAAATATACAAACCTGCAGCGGCAAAAGATGCCAACAATAAAAATAAGCCAATTGTGGAAGAGCTAATCATCCCCCAATCCAACTGGGTGCTAAATGATAAGGCTAAGGGTAGCAACAGTAACATGCCAACAAATAAGCCAATAAAGAATATCACCCCAAGGTATTTACCCAATACTATTTGCAATGAGGTAATCGGCGAAGATGTCAGCAAGGTTAGGGTTTTATTCATTCGCTCTTCGGCAAACAGGCGCATCGTCATAATCGGCATAACTGCTAACATGATAATACCCGCCCAAAGATACACGAGAGTGACGATATACAACGTCGCACCGATGGAGTTATCAACTGTTGCTACTGTTTTTTGATATTCCACAAAGTCATCAACGCGTGATAAAAATAGCATGGCTAGAATAAACTGTAATATGGCCAACACGCTCCAAGCGAGTGGTGAGTTAAACATGCGCTTTAACTCAGTTGTGGCAATTGCAAAAATCTTATTCATCCATTTGCCGCCTTATTTGGCTCATCTACTTTTTCCTGTGCTGTTTCCCCATGAATCAAGTCCATAAAGATTTGTTCCAGTGTTTCTTTATGTTTTGATAGCTCATTCAATTTCCAGTTCTTTGCAACGGCTAGTTGATATATCTCGCTTGTGTCTGGATCACTGGGCTTACCTGAGCTGCTGGGACTGCTCTGGCTATAACGCAATAGAAACTTAGTTTTACTACTATCTGTCTTAAGCACTTCAACGCTTTTCACACCAGTAAGTTTCTCTAAGGACTGTTTATCGCCACCTTCATCAAAACCAACTGAAACAAAAGAAGCTTGCTGACGATTCTCTAACTGTGCAAAGGTATCAGAGAAGACCGTCACGCCTTGATTAATAATTTGTACACGATCACAAACTGCCTGTACTTCAGGCAAAATATGAGAGGATAAAACCACACTGTGATCTTTACCTAGCTCACGTATCAATTCACGGATTTGGCGAATCTGAATAGGGTCTAAACCCACTGTTGGCTCATCCAAAACTACGATTTCTGGCTGATGCAAAATTGCTTGAGCAATACCAACGCGCTGTTGAAAACCTTTCGATAAATTAGTGATTAGTCGATTTGACATCTCTTGTAATCCACAGCGGTCAATCGCCAAATCAATGAATTTTTTACGCTTTGATTTTGGAATATCATGTAAAGCCGCACAATATTTTAAGAACTCGCGCGGTGTCATATCACGATAGATAGGCGGCTGCTCTGGAAGGTAACCTATTGAACGTTTTGCCTGCTGCGGGTCTTCTATAAGGTCAACACCATTAATTTTAATCTCACCCGAAGAAGGTGAAATATTACCCGTCAGCATCTGCATTGTAGTCGACTTTCCAGCACCATTTGGACCAAGCAAACCCAGCACTTCGCCTTTACGAAGTGTTAAATTATAATCTTTAACCACATG
>CAZWEA010000105.1:5090-10632 GCA_964632635.1 uncultured Cocleimonas sp.
ATTTTTCTTAAGTCTAAATATGAAAGCACGAATCTGTAAAAGCTGTGATGCAATCAACCCCTATCATGTTCCTAATTGTCGAAAATGTGGAAAGGTTTTGGCATATATTGATATAAAGCGGGCTCCAGATTATGTAGCGAAAGATTTTTATTCTGGTGAACCCTATAGTGACCCTACTTCAAAGAGTCGTTCTAAAGTAGCTGATTCATCCATAACTGATAGCCAAGTTTTAGAGAGAAAACTAGCTAGAAAAAACATGATGAAAGCAATAGCCATCATCTATTTAGTGGTTGCCTTAATAATTCTTTACATGACAAAAGTTTCTATGACAGACCTTGAAAGGCTTAGCAGGGACAAATTAGGTTCTGACACTCCTTTTTTATATGATACAACTCAATTCGCATTAAAAGTAGCTAACCCAAATAGTTACACAAATGGATATGGAATTTTTGGCATTGTTTTGCTCCCTTTGGGAATTTTAGCTTTACCAGCAACATTAATAGCCGACACTTTAAGCCTACCTTATGATTACTATTTGTATTCAAAGGCAAAGCCTCAGTTAGCAATCTGGAATAAAGTGTCCAGAAAAAGAGCATTATTAGAAGACTTTTCTTCACAACAAGAAAAGACACAGTTTGAAAAACATTATGGGAAATATAATGCTTATAGAATACATATGACAACGAGGCACTCTGTCGGCCCTAATTATATGCATCCTAATAAAGTCATAAGCCTTTATAAAGTTGCCCATCAACATCCAGAACATAAATACAGCAGGAATATCTTAACTGACATCGCTAAAAGTGCTTATGATTTAGATGAGAAAATACTTGATGAACTCTATACGCTCAGCAAACTTGATATTGATTCTAATTCAAGTTTTATAGCTTCTGTCATAAAAGATGATATGGATTCAGGCTTTGCTAATAACTATTACACAACTGTATTTTCTGAAACAAAAATGGAAGAAAATACCAGGCTATCCATCTTAAAGACATTAGAAAGTGCATACTTTAGAAGAGTCAACCATGTAGAAGAATGGATTGAGTCACGCGAAAAAATGATACGAGAAGAGAAGAAACTAACGAGTACTAGCTCTAAAAAAGAGATTTCAAATAGAGAACGCTGGGAAAGAGGCTTTGAAAATCTAAATAAACGTATCAGCGAATATACAGCCAGCTATGAAAAATCAAAAAATAGATTACCTAGAATTAGAAGAGCGATACTTAATGCCCAGAACATTGAATTCCTTCAATATAAAATACAGAAGCTACCACAAGGCAAAGCCCGCTTTCAAGGAAAGCTAGTACTCGAAGAATCTTGCCTAAAATTAAAAACAAAAGAGACAACACGGACAGTTATTTTTCCTGCTTCTTTTGAGCTTGCTTATTTCAACGGCAGAGTGATGGTTAAAAAGGAAGAGAATATTCGGTCTTTTGTAAACTCTTGGTATCAGCCAAAAACAGATACCGGTGGCTATTTAACAAACAACCCTAGCGAGCTATCTCTATCTCCTCCCGTGAAGTGTATTAGCGATGAGTACTTAGTTGTTGATGAACAGTTCGGTGAAGAAGACACAGAAGACTTGAGAAGAAGATCTACTAAAAATTATTAATATATTCTCTGAATATCTCTATATTAAGGGCACCCCCACCCTTTTTAAACAATTGTCTTAGCTAGAGAACATTCCTAGGCCCAGCGCAACAGAAGTTAGCAAAACAGCCAGCAGTAAACCTAGCATGATGAGTAAAAAAACACCTATTACTTTCCAAAAGACAGCTTGAGATACAAACATCTGTTCTAAATTTCCAGTGGTTTTAATTGCAAGGAATTTCTTTATTGAGCAGAAATATTTAAAAATCAGAAATGATGATATTAAGATACTGATGCTTACGAATATAAATAAGATACTCACAGCGAGAAGGGGCTATAGTAAGGAGAGAAATTATCTCATTTCTTAAGATCCTAGACATATCTATTGCAACGTCAATACCTAGTAGTACACCAATAATCAAACCAACTTTATGATTTCTTAAACACATAAAAAAACCCGCAGAAGCGGGTTTCGAATTTCTTAGCTGTATAAGTAAATAATTACTTCATTTTAGCTTCTTTAAACTCAACATGCTTACGAACTTTTGGGTCGTACATTTTCTTAACTAATTTCTCAGTCATAGTACGTTTGTTCTTTGTGGTTGTGTAGAAATAACCTGTTCCAGCAGTTGATACTAATTTGATTTTATCACGCATGTCTCTATCTCCTAAACCCTTATCTAAACTTTTATGCCACGAGAGCGAACATCAGCTAATACAACATCAATACCTTTCTTATCGATGATACGCATTCCTTTTGCTGTTAAACGTAGCTTTACGAAACGGTTCTCAGACTCAACCCAAAAACGATGGGTGTGTAAGTTTGGCAAGAAACGACGCTTTGTCTTGTTATGTGCATGCGATACATTGTTACCTGATACCGGATGCTTCCCTGTTACTTGGCATACTTTAGCCATGATAAATTACTCCAAAAACTATGTAATTGAATAGCTTAGCTTCACACCAACCTGAGCAATTACGAAAATATTATGATCTAAACACCCAAACAACAACTCGGATGTTGAAAGGCGCGTAATCATATACAATCATTGTTAAACCAGCAAGTTTAATCTTGCTTTAAATACAGAAAATTAACGCAAAAAGCTTTGATAGGCCAGATTTTGGGTTTCATCCCAATATTCATAGCCAAGGTCTTCTAAAAATTGACTAAATTGTGATCGCTGATCTTGAGGAACTTGTATCCCTATCAAGACTCGACCAAAGTCTGAACCATGATTACGATAATGAAATAGGCTGATATTCCAGTTTCCACCCATCTTCTCTAGGAAGTGTAGTAGAGCGCCCGGTCTTTCTGGAAAACTAAAACGATATAGTACTTCATCTTTTACGCCTTGTGCATGCCCACCGACCATAAATCGCAAGTGAACTTTTGCCAGTTCATTATTGCTAAGGTCAAGCACTTCATAGCCCTTACTCGTCAAATTCTCTTTTATTTGTTGCTTCTCTTCATTTCCATTAGAGATTTTCACCCCAGTAAATACTTGAGCTTTTGCCTTATCTGAATAACGGTAATTAAATTCTGTAATGGAGCGATCACCCAATGCTTCACAGAAGTGTCTAAAGCTATTTGGCTCTTCAGGTATTGTGACAGCAAAAATTGCTTCACGTTTTTCACCAAGCTCTGCTCTTTCAGCTACATGTCGTAAGCGATCAAAATTTATATTTGCGCCGCTGGTAATTGAAATTAATTGTTTGTCTTTAATTTCATTCTTCGCTATATACTTCTTTAGCCCTGCTGTTGCTAATGCTCCCGCTGGCTCTACCAGTGTTCTGGTATCTTCAAAAACATCTTTAATCGCTGCGCAAGTTTCATCGGTGCTGACGGTAATCATCTCATCGACAACGTTCTTGGCAATTTCAAATGTATTAACGCCTGCTTTTCTAACTGCAGCACCATCGGCGAATGTACCAATGCTTTCTAATTCAACCAACTCTCCCTTGGCGATTGACTGAGTCATGCTAGATGCTTCTTCGTGCTCGACACCAATAATCTTAGTAGATGGACTCAGGTACTTTATATAAGTCGCGATGCCAGAGATTAAGCCACCACCACCAACGGCGATAAAGATCATATCAATCGGGTCTGGATGTTGACGTAACAATTCCATACCAATCGTACCCTGCCCTGCTATTACATCTATATCATCAAAGGGGTGAATAAATGTCATGCCGTGCTTCTCTGATAACGCCATTGCATGCGCATAGGCCTCGTCAAATGTATTACCTACTAACAGCGCATTTCCACCATGTAACTCAACCCCTTTAACCTTGATATCTGGGGTGATAACTGGCATCACAATCGTTGTTTCAATGCCTAATTTAGCTCCTGAGATTGCAACACCTTGAGCATGATTTCCTGCCGAAGCCGCTACAACACCCCGTGCTTTTTCTTCATCAGAGAGTTGAAACATGCGATTAAACGCACCTCTCAATTTAAACGAGAAGACGGCTTGTAAGTCTTCTCGTTTTAAATACACCTGATTCCCACAACGCTTTGAAAGTGAGCTTGCTAGCTCTAACGGTGTCTCAATGGCAACATCATAGACACGTGCTGTCAGAATTTTCTCTATAAGGTTATTATTCATGGTTTGGACTTTACGAGGTGTTTACTAAAGGTGCAAGTGAATTAAGAGCTACTTTATTAATAAGTTGAGACCTCCATTGCTTGTTTCGGTATGATAGCGCCAAACAAAATTAATGGAGCACATCATGACACAAGATGAAATGAAAATTGCGGCGGCAGAAGCTGCCCTTGAATATGTTGAAGCAGGAATGATTGTTGGCATCGGCACTGGTTCTACTGCAAATCACTTTATTGATTTACTTGCCTCAGTTAAAGGAAAAATAGATGGTACTGTTGCCAGCTCAGTTGCCAGTGAAGAGCGTTTGAAGAGTCACGGTATTCCTGTGATGGATTTAAATAGTGCAGGAGAACTTGCACTTTATGTTGATGGCGCTGATGAGTCAGATAAGCACCTCAACCTTATTAAAGGTGGTGGCGGTGCATTAACCCGTGAGAAAATTGTAGCAGGGGCTAGTGACAAGTTCATCTGTATTGCGGATGATACTAAACTGGTTGATGTAATGGGAAAGTTTCCATTACCTGTTGAAGTGATTCCAATGGCACGAAGTTATATAGGACGTGAGATAGTAAAATTAGGTGGTCAGCCTGAGTTACGTGAAGGTTTTATTACCGATAATGGCAATATCATTATTGATATTCATGGTCTTGAGATTATGGAGCCAGTAAAACTAGAAGATGCATTTAATAAGCTTGCGGGGGTTGTCACTATCGGGCTTTTTGCTCGCCGTCCAGCGGATGTTTTAATTCTAGGCACAGAAAATGGTGCAAAAGTAATCACTTAAGCCCCGTTATTTGATGTTGCAATATAAACTAGGTTGTTAGCCAGCGCTGTGCTCTGGCTCAACCAGTTTTAACTGATCGCTTTTAATTCGTTTGAAAATTTCTTCACGATGTACAGCGATTTCTCTTGGCGCATCAATACCTATTCGCACTTGATTTCCTTTTACACCAAGCACAGTGATTGTTATATCATCACCGATCATTAGCGCTTCGCCAATGCGTCTCGTTAAAATTAACATCCTTCATTCTCCATTATTATAATTATGTAACCTCTATCCTGAGGTTATCTAATTTCCATCACTTTTATTATTCGTGTAGCCTCTATTTGTAGTTGTTTTTATATAAGAGAGCCACTTTATCAGATGGACGGTGTAATAATGACACACCTCGCCTGAACCCAGACTTAAGATGCTTCATTCTTATTAATTTTTTTAATGATAGCTACAATTGAGACCTTTGTACGAGAGTATAGAGACCGCAAAGGCCTCACAATTATTAAAAAAAGGGGGGGGTGCCATTTACATTATTTAGACTAATTGGATACAGCTTTCTTGTCAGGGTGCT
>CAZWEA010000106.1:0-2632 GCA_964632635.1 uncultured Cocleimonas sp.
TGAAGTCACCACAAACGTAGTTTTCATAACATTTCTGCATGTTTTCTAATGATGAGGGGTGCATAGACAGACTGCTCTTTTAAAATGAATTATTGTCGAACTCTTTTCTTTGTGGGTGGATTTTTTTAGTGACTAAGAAGTTCATCAATCTAACACTCTATTACTATCATTCAGATAGTGTTGATACTGTAATTGTGTAATTACCTATTGCTTGATTCCCTGTAAATGTACTGGCAATTATTGTGAGGACTTCTCCAGAGTTAATAGTAGGTGCAAAATTTGCACCGCCAGGAATTAGACTACCTGAACGACCATTAAAATCATCATCTCCAGTGATACAGGTACTAAAAGCGTTACTTGTTTTAAAGTTTTCAGTAGCAAGGTGTAAATAGCCATCACCATTAGCACCGCCTACCCATTGAGCTAAAATTTCAATTTTCTGCGCAGTGCCAGTATTATTTGTAATTTGGAAAGAATCATAGTAATGGTTAGAAGTATTTCCATCGGAAGTACAGACCTCTGATAGACGTTCCCATTGTTGATCATTACTCGTTATACTTCCTGTTAATGATATTGACGCCCCTTTATTTCCGATAGGGCTTGCATCATCACCGTTAAGTAATAGTATTTGTAAGACTGGAATAATATCACCAGGGGCAGCAAAGGTTGTGGTCGATGTGAGTATTGTGAGCCCTAGAACTGCAAAAAACTTATTGATATGATTTTTCATTGATGAATTCCGACTTGTAAGTCTATAGTTTATACATTATTTTTAGGTTGCTGAAAATAGCCAAAATTACTTTTGAAGATCAGCGAAACCATTATGTCTTAACGCGCAGTATTTATAAACTATTTTTTGAATAAGCTGATATTGCTTAACCTTGGACAGCTTTTATTATTAAAAGTTCCCTTCTTGATTTTAGGTTTTATTGTAGTGTGATCAGGCCATAAATCTAATCGGACTTAATCAGAGATTCCTTGATTCCTTTAATGTATTATTCAGTTACTATTATTTCGCTGATATAGAGAGACTCTGTGATAACGTATAATAAGAATAAACCACTTCTGCTGATTCATATTCCAAAAACAGCTGGTATTTCTGTTAAGGAAATTTATAAAAAATGGTTTGGAGACAATCTATTTTTTCATTATCTGGATGGGCCAAATAACAAGCTGCCCCAAAAGCATGATATATTTGAAATGCACAGCATTGATAGCCCTGTTTTTGTCTATGGTCATTTTAACCAAGAAAAAGGGTTTGGTATTCAACAATATTATCCAGAAGTAGATCAATTTATCACAATTTTACGTGAGCCTTTTGAAATTGCGGTCTCAGGATTTTTTTATGTAAAAAAGGTAAACTCAAAGTGGCGAGAGCAATTAAATTTACCCCGTGGGGGGTTGACTGAATTTATTGAGCAGTTGCACTTAGGTTTATTTAATTATTTTCCTTGTGAAGTGACGAGCGAAAACTATCAGGAAGTGATAGAGGAGAACTTTGTTGAGGTTGGTGTTACAGAGTTTCTTGATGAGTCTATGATACGTATTTCGACTAAGCTGGGGGAAGAATATACTCCAGGCTCATTAGAGCGACTCAATAGTGCTAAAAGAGATCAAGATGTTACGCCTGAAGTGAAGAAACGCTTTATTGAACGTCATCAATTAGAATATGATGTTTATAATTATGTGCTGAGTAAATATAACTAAGGTCTGCAACTCTCATATGTCACCATCACCAAAAATATCATTCATTATTCTCGCCTACAAAATGCAAAGAGAGCTGCCTAGAACGCTGCAATCTTTGAGTGATTCTTTTCAACAGAATATCAATAGCGAGGATTATGAAATTATCCTCATTGAGAATGAAAGTGATCAGTTGTTAGATCA
This sequence comes from uncultured Cocleimonas sp., assembly GCA_964632635.1. GTDB lineage: Bacteria > Pseudomonadota > Gammaproteobacteria > Thiotrichales > Thiotrichaceae > Cocleimonas. The sequence goes on from CAZWEA010000106.1 coordinate 1,888, forward strand.
ACAAAAATTAACGTCATTGTATCCTAATCTTCGTTGTTACTTGAATACGACTAACCCTGCATCACCCGCTTATGCAATGAATCTAGGTTTGCAACAAGCCAAGGGCGACACTGTGGCTTTTTGTATTGATGGTGCAAGGTTACTTTCTCCAGGAATTGCACGTGGGATTTTGAATGTGGCGCAATTACATGAACAATTTGTGGTAGCAACGCATGCATATCACTTAGGAGAGGAGCCTCAGAATCAATCAGTGCCTAGTGGGCGTTATAGTAAGATAATAGAAGATCAGTTGTTGGAGAAAATCAACTGGCCAGATGCAGGTTATCGTTTATTTGAGATTTCAGTGTTTGCATTGTCTTCAGCTGCAGGTTGGTTTGCTGCTATTGCAGAGAGTAACTGTATTGCATTGCCAAGAAAGTCTGCGATTGAAATGGGTGGTTATGATGAGCAATTTGTTACGCTTGGAGGCGGCTACACCAATTTGGACTTCTATGCTCGTGCTCAAAAATTAAATGATCATCAATTGGTTTATTTATTGGGGGAAGGGACTTTTCATCAGGTTCATGGTGGTGTGGCGACTAACAGAGATGATACACCGCATGAGGCGTATAGACAGGAATATCGAGTCTTAAGAGGCGAGCCATTTAAAACTACCCCTTTACCAGAAGATGTTACTTATTTAGGCTCTATAAACCCATCTGCTAGATCCTTTTTAATAGACTCTATAGAGAAGACAAATGTGTAA
>CAZWEA010000106.1:2732-10500 GCA_964632635.1 uncultured Cocleimonas sp.
AAACCCATCTGCTAGATCCTTTTTAATAGACTCTATAGAGAAGACAAATGTGTAAAAAAGGGGGGGGTGCCATTACCCATAATCAGTTTCTTAAAGTCGAAGTCTCCTACTAATGAAGCGTTATGAAGAACTACTAAAGTCACTTGATGAAAGAGAACTCCCTCTAATTCAAAATCAAGATGAAATCTTCGTTAGTATTATTGTTCTTAATCGTAATGGTTTACATCATTTACAAACACTCATCCCTGCATTACTAAAAAATACTCAGGGAATAAATTATGAATTTATTCTTGTAGATAATGCTTCAAGTGATAATTCAGTGAGTTTTGTAGAGGACTCCATTGCAGTATCAGAACAAAATATTCCACTACAAATTATTCAAAATAAGAATAACGAATCCTTTTCAGCGGCTAATAACCAAGCGGCTAAGATAGCAAAGGGTAAATATCTGCTACTACTAAATAATGATATTGAGCCACTTTCAGGTTGGTTACATTTTTTATTAGATTGTGCTGAAACGATGCAAAATATTGGTTCAGTTGGTGCAAGATTGGTATACCCGTATCGAAAACTTTCACGTTTTAAAAACCCCTTAAAAAAACACGCTGATAAAAACCACCAAGTCCAACATGCGGGTATTGCATTTCAAAATGAGAGCGCCCAATTTCGTCCTTACAACCTAGGGAAGGGCAAGTTGTTTGATGATCCTATAGTACTAAAGAGTGGCAATAAAGCCGCTGTAACGGCGGCTTGTTTATTGGTCTCTAATTCACTTTATCGGCAGCAGGGAGGGCTGGATGAAAATTACCATTATGGCGGGGAAGATGTCGACTTTGGCTTGAAGTTACTAAAAGCGGGCTACCAGAATTATTACTGTGCAGAGTCAGTGCTACTTCATCATGAATTTGGAACACAGAGTAAAGAAAAGAAGAAAGAAGCGGCGAAAAGACGTGAGAAAAATTTACAATATTTTCAGGAGAAGTGGTTTTTAAGTATTAAGAAAGCATACTGGACTGAAAAAATTTATGCAGAATCTGATTTATTTGCAGAGCTACCTCTAACGATCATATCTCCTAAAAATAACCAGCTTGATGATAATACAAAGGCAACAATTAATGCACTTGGATGGTTGTTAATTTCAGCAGAAAACGGATCAAAAAATATAAGTAAAGATGCTTTTTTCTTAGCGAAAAATAGTAAAGGAAATTTCGTTATTAGTAATGGTACGGTGACTGTTTCCGCAGAAGAAAAAAACTGGCCTGAAGATCTTAGACAAGCTCTGATCAAGCATTACCTGAATCCATCTATTGTGATTAAAACCCCTGTTTCAAAATGGAAACGGGCACAAAGTTGGGGTGATTATCATATGGCGGTTCTATTACAAAAACAGCTACAGGAATTGGGTCATGAAGTATTAGTTCAGATTTGTCCTGAGTGGGATGATGAGGTCGCATTAGGATATGATATTGCTGTTGTTTTTCGTGGCGTCAGTCGTTATGAGTTAAAGCCTCAGCAAGTTAATATCATGTGGAATATTTCTCATCCTGATGATGTTTCTTTAGAAGAATATGAGGAATATGATCATGTTTTTATTGCTTCGGAGTATTGGGCAAAAGAAATATCTAGTCAAGTTTCCACTCCAGTCGAATCAATGCTTCAATGTACCGATGAGGAACGCTTTTATCAACCGAGTAAAGAGCAGAAAAAAGCGTATCAGCAGCAACTATTATTTGTTGGTAATTCCAGAGATAGGTTTAGGCGAATTTTGAAAGATCTTATTCCAACCAAATATGATTTAGCAATTTATGGTAAAAACTGGCAGAAAATACTTCCTAAAAAATTAATCAAAGGGATTAATATTCCTAACGATGAACTCTATAAATATTATGGTTCGGCAGATATTTTATTGAATGATCATTGGGACGATATGCGTGAAAAAGGTTTTGTTTCTAATCGGGTTTATGATGGTCTTGCTTGCGGTGCCTTTATCATTACTGATCGTGTAGAGTCTATGGGTGGCATCGAAAAATTTGTTCATGTTTATGATACTAAGAAAGACTTGCGGGAAGCGGTTGAGCACTACTTGAGTAATCCGAAAGCTAGAGAAATTAAAGCAGGTAAAGGAATTGATTTTGTACGAGAAAATCATACGTTTAAACAGCGTGCGTCAATTATTTCTGCTGCTGTGTCTATGCTGCTACAGCAACGTAAGTTGAAACGTAAATGATGTTTCACATAATAGCAATTGTTAAAAAAAGGGGGGGGTGCCATTCATCATCTTGTGGCTTTGTTAAATTAAAAGCTAATGGGGCGAGTCAGTGAAGAATGGCACTACACCATTACTGAGCATTATTATCCCTGTTTACAATCGACAGGAAGGAGTTAACCATCTCCTCACGGTTTTAACTAAGTCAATTAGTGAGAGTAGTTTTGAGAAGGAAGTTGAAATTATTGTTATTGATGACTGCTCAGAACAAAAGTTGATACTCTCTGATTATCCCTTAGATATTAGTTTAGAAAGGAATACTCAGAATCAAGGTGCGCCACTGTCACGGCAACGAGGGTTTGAATTATCAAAGGGACAGTTCATACACTTTCATGATTCTGACGATTCGATAACAGATAGTTGGCTATTTGAAGTGCTGAAACAGCTCAGTAATAAGCCAGTAATTGATCTGTTAATGACGGCAAGAATTGATCAAGATAACAATGGTAATAGCTTCAAAAAGCAAAAATATTTCCACAAACAGGTTCTACATCCACAGAAAGTGCAGTCGCGTTTAACTTATCGAAACTGCATGGGACCACTAGGTGGTGTGACTTTTTCTCGTCGTGTTTTGCAAAAAGTGGTATTTAAAAACCTAGCTTCTTGTCAAGATTGGCAAATGTATATTGATGCAATTAAACACGCCAATATTTTATCAAGCCGTACGGATATAAAATTCTTGTTTAATAAAACTGGGGGTGATCGTATTTCTTATCATCCTCGTAAGAAAATACTTGGTCATTTGCAACTCGCAAAAATAACGGCTAAAAATTCAATATTTAAAAAGTCTATTCGCCTGTTTTATTTATACACATGTAAGCAGCATATTTACAACAAGGGTGGTGGAATATTAAGATTTTACAAAAGAAATCGGCTTGGTATTGTACTTAGCTTTTTGATAGTCAGTGTTTACTGGAGATTGTTCTGAATGCTTTTCTGCATAAATTTCACTCGTTGGAAACAAAATCACATTAGTACTTTTTTAAAATCAGAAGGTAGCATTGTATTTGTTTCATCAGCTGCAGATGCGTTAAAAAAAGGCATTGATTCTGAATCCCAGTTGATAAGTTGGGCAAGTAAGGATCAAGCTCAAGTGCAACAACTGACTGAAGCGTTAGATATTTCTCCTTGGTATGTTGAAGATGGCTTTATACGTTCAACAGGTTTGGGAACAGACTTAACTGCTCCAGCATCGTTAGTTCTGGATAAAACTGGGATTTACTATGACCCTAGTAGCCCCAGTGATTTAGAATTAATTTTTCAGGATAAGTCTTTTACGCGGGAAGAACTTGAGCGCGCTAAGAAATTAAGACATTCCTTATTAGATAATGAACTAAGCAAATATAATTTAGGTCTAGCATTTAATAAAAGCCACTTAAAGGCAAAGGATGGGCAGGCGATTATTCTTATTCCCGGTCAAGTTGAAGGTGATGCTTCCATTAAAAAAGGCTGTGTAGATGTTAAAACTAATATGGATCTAATATTGGCGGTGCGTCAAAATAACCCTGATGCATATCTAATCTATAAACCACATCCAGATGTAGTGAGTGGCAACCGAAAAGGGGCAGTGGATAAACTAACCTTAAAGTCTTACTGTGATCAAGTATTGCTAGATCACAGTATTACCGACTGCCTCGCGGTGGTTGATGAAGTGCATACGATGACATCATTGGTAGGTTTTGAGGGATTATTGCGCGAGCTAAAAGTCGTTTGTTATGGTTTGCCTTTTTATTCTAATTGGGGGTTAACGGATGATCAATATGATCTTTCTAGGCGCTCACGAAAGTTAACTCTGGATGAGCTAGTAGCGGGCACATTAATTGATTATCCACTTTATATGAATTGGCAAACAGGTGATTTCACCACGCCTGAAGTGATAGTTGAACATTTAAAAGAACAAATAGAAAAACAAGGCGGAAAGCAAAGCAATCAGATATTTTGGTTGAATCGCGTATTGCGTAAAATAAAGAATTTTGTACGGGCAACTTTAAGATGAGGTTTTATTTTTCTCAGTAAAATAACCAATCAAATCATCCTGTGTTTCTACAGATTTAATATTTTGCTTTTTTGCTGCCATTAGTGCGTTGTTGATATACATTTGCAATGGTCTAAGTTGATAAAGATGCCAATACATTTCCATTGCTTCTGCGTATTTTCCCTGTTGGTACAACTGGTTAGCGTCTTTAATTCGTAGCGTTGGCGTAGGTTCTGGTGATTTTTGTGGAGAGTTCTTCTTCTTTTCTAATGTGAGCTTTTCAACTTTTTTATTGTCGCCAACGATTTTATCAAAGCCAATAATAGGAAAAGCATCGACTTTAGATTTCGTATTTGCATTAATAACACGCGAGTTTTTAATTTTTTTTGCAATATTTCGCCAGCTTCTAATATGTAGGTCTTTTGCAGGATTGGGTAGATTATATTGATCTCCCGTTTTTTGATAACCATCAAAGAAATAATTTGAATCATCACCATCTTTAACAATCTCTAATACATTCCCATCGCGGTTTTCAGCGGTTGAAACAACCTCAACGTAGTCGCAGTCGATGCCATGTAAATAGATATTTTCATATCCAAGTATAGATGCCCAAGCACAACTGTGGCTGCCTGTAGTGATCGGCTCAGTTTGCCATGTTTCATAGCCTTGCCTGAGTAGATCAAAGTTAATAACTTTAGGGTTTTGTCCTGTTTCTCCTAGCTTTTCAATTAACTCATCTCGTAATAAAAAAGCCTTAATGCCTAATTCATTGGCCGTTGAAATGAGTTTAGCAATTTCTTTAATATGTGAAATGCCAACAACTAAATCGAGGCAGGAGTAGTAATCAGGAAACCAATTAATTTCATACCAGTATCGGTAGGCAGCATTCATTCCAAAAGTATCAAAATGTGAGAAGCGCTTAAAGTCAAACCCCCTCAATGAGGGTCCATTGCCTAGAATAATAGCTTTATCTTTACTTTTATTGAATGACCACTTCAGGTGTTCAAAGCTAATAATGGTGCCTCTATGATGTAAAGTTATAGAGTCTGGGTACTTTGAAAATGCATTAAGCTCTACATTAACCGAACTTGAAAATGAGCCACTATTCCAGTTTAGTTTTGAGGCTTCGCTGGACTCATCGCTACCAACGCAGTATCTTTTTGCAGATGATATCTTGGCTTTGTGACGCGTTGCTAGTAAGGAAATAATAGATTGATCTTGACGGTGACCCCAGTAGCCAAAAATGTCCTGTAAGCCAGATACATTGGCAGGGAACACGTTGGCATCGAGTAACTTATTTCTATTCTGAGCAACTATGGATTTTGATAAAGGACCTTTTAATTCAGGCTTTACGGGTTGCTTTTCTCCAAGTGATGCATCTGCATTGAGGGAATATAGAAAGGCTTGTTGAAAAATTGATGTTTGTGCATGTTGCATTTTAAAGCCCATTAAACAGCTACAAACATGTAAAGCTAGCAATTCCTCTACAGTAGCATTGAGCGCAGTACTGCACTTCTCTGAGGTGAAAATGATATTATAAAGCGGTGAGGCAGGGCGATCATCATGATCAATAAAAAAGCATCCTTGGGTATTAATTAATTTCTCAATACTGGATAAGCTTTTAACTGGATAAACACCTGCATCTATCCATAAAATATTTTCACCTTCTTTTGCTATGCTTTGCATATGTTGCATGGCAAGCAACTTATAGACGTAACTCTTAGGTTTTAGATACCATTCAGGTAGATCGTGTTGCTCTGTATTAAAGTCAATAATGTAGGTGTTTTTAATCGCTAAAAGCGTTGTTCGTTGCGCTTTGGATAAGCCAATGTCAAATATCAGTTTTGGTGCATCTTCGTAACCTTGCTTGCATAGGCCAGAAAGTAGAGTTAATCCAGCGGAAAAATAGGCTTGATCAAAGGCGGTCACTAGCCATAGGTCACAGTTTAGAGAAAGACGCAGTTGCTCTAGGGATTTACTACACTCCTTGAACTCAGCATAACTAAGAATTTTCGATTGAGACTCTCTTGTTTTATTACGCTTTAAAAACTCCTCAATAACTTTTTGAGGCAGTTCCTGATTTTCGGCAGTACTGCTTGAAAGGATGCCATCTGCGCCTGTTTCTCGGTTGTCCACATAGCGCTCGACCCATTCATAGGGTGTAAATCCATAATAGCGCTTTGCTACTTTCATACAATCAGAGAGGGACGTCGATCTATCTCGGATGGTTTTAGCATCATCATGGATAACCGCTTCAGTGACGATATTCGGCATGTGCATAAACGTGCAATCAGCGCGAAGCAGTCGTAACCAATATTCATAGTCGAAAGAAAAGTGCATCGACTCATCCAGCTTACCTGCTTTTTTAAATGCAGATTTTCGCATAAATAAAGCAGGTTGTAGAATACCAATGGATGTCATCAAGGCGTGGTTTAAAATAGTGCCATCGGGGTGCACAAAGGCATTTTTTATTTTATCCCCATGTTCATCAATAAATGAGCCACGGCAATAAATGACATCAACAGTTGGGTTTTTCTCGAAGGTTTGGACAATATCTCTAATAACAAAGTCATGAGTGTACTTGTCATCACTATTCAGCCAACAAAGAATGTCTCCAGTTGCCTGAGTAAAGCCGATATTAATGGCATTGGTCTGACTTATATCTTCACCGATTATAGCTTTTGCCCAGCTATGGTTTTTTGCATATATTTTGATGAGATCTAAACTCCCATCAGTAGAACCAGGGTCAATGATGAGGTGTTCGATCTCGCAATCCTTCTGATTAGCAATACTAGAAAGTGTCGCTAGGAGAAACCTTGATTGATTCAATGAGGGGGTGATGATGGTAGTTTTCATTGAGGTATTTATTGACTAATGATTGGAATTATTAAAATAAGGGGGGGGTGCCATATACAGTTAAGATACATAATTGAGTAGGTCTTGTTCAGTGTGAATATTTGCAAGTTTCAGTTTTTTAGCCGCCATCAGAGCATTGGACATATAAAACGTTAAGTCATTACGTTTACTTAGCGCGAGATACATATACATCGCAGTTAAATACTCGCCTTCCCTAAATAATTTATTTGCTACTTTAGAGTTTATGCTATTAGGGGGTGTTCTTTTACTAAAACTGTTTACAGTTTCGATAATCGAGTAGTTTTTTATAGTCATAAATGAAGAGCTTTTTCCTCTAAAGCCAACTACATCTAGTTGCAGTTTCAGACTTTCATGGCTGTACTGAAATTGATAATTAATTTTAACTTCCTTAGTCGTATTAGGTTCTAACTCTATCACTGTATGTTTACCTTCATACTTTGAATCCCCTTGTCTTCCGATGCTAACGGATATTGACATCCCAACTTCAGATTCTAGAGTAATATGCGCTACGTATTCTGATTCTCTTAATGGGTTAAAGTTGAATATAGCCATCCAAAGTTTTTGTTTTGCAGGGGAGTTTCTAAATTCCCAGACTGAAGATGTTCTTTTTCTAAAATGAGCGCCAGGAGAAATTTTCGGTTGTTTTAACA
>CAZWEA010000107.1:0-10498 GCA_964632635.1 uncultured Cocleimonas sp.
CCAGTAGGAATGAGTGATAAAATGGACGAAAAATTAGAAGGAATATTTCACCCAAGTGTTAATCCAGGGGCATTTGAACGTCACTTAATTCGCCGTAGCGATAATATTCTATTCGGTAGCCGACAAACCGAAGTTAGCAGCGATTCTTTGCAAGAAAATCAGAAAAAAGATCATGATATTTTACAACAGTTCATGCTTGATTTTAGAGAGGTAATGACCTTGGCAATTGCTTTGAAAGCTAATGAAGATAGCGAAGTGATTTTGGAGATTAAAGATAAATTGGATAAGGCTTATGCGGGTTCTGTAAGCATTGCCGATGATCAAACTCGGGTGCAAGATTCAATTAAGAAATTATTGGCAGTTGTGATGCAATCTGTGCGTAAAGGGGCAGGGGATGATGCTCATGCTTTACAAGAACTTGAGCAAGAAGATACTGCACGCGAGGCAAACTTTGCATTTTTAGAATCAAAACTGGTTGCAGATATTCTTGATCCAGATTCACCGATTACCGATGAAGACTTGATCCCAACGCTATTATCAGCTGAAAAAGATGATTTAGCTTTAGCCACTCAACTGTTTGATAAAGATCAAATGGCTTATGTTTTAACGGAGAGTGAAGCGCTATTAAACAAGCTGGATGCTGAAGGACATGATGTAAAGCAAGCCGCTGAGAATTTTGTGTTTATGGAAGGTTATAAAGAGTACTTAGAACAGAATCAGTAGCGACAATTGTTTAAAAAAGGGGGGGGTGCCATATGATTATTGTTTTATTCCATGCCCTTCGACTCCGCTCAGGGAACGGGTCATTTAGTTAACGAAGCGATTTAACTTAGTACTAACTGATTTTCACTAAAAGCCTACTTATAAAGTCATCCATAGAAGGCAGGTCAAGGTTTGCCTCACGTTGCTTTTCTCCCCACATGGGTTCTGGAAAGTAACTATCTTCTTTATAACGCGCCATGATATGCCAGTGTACTTGTGGAACATAATTGGCAAATGAGGCGATATTGATTTTTTCAGGTTGAAAATAGTCGAGCATTTCTTTTTCGATTAAATCCAGCAAAGCCCAGATCTGTTGTTTGGTTTCAACATCACAATCCGTCATTTCTTTGCAGCTATCCTGAGCAAAAATTTTAAGCCACGGGATTTCAGATTCTTCTATTTCAATTCGAATGTGATCATTTTGGTAGATTGGTGACATTATTTGTACTGTTCCTAATATAGTTTTTTTAGTATAGCTTTTTAGTATAGCCTCCTAGTATAACTTCCTAGTATAGTTCCGCTTATGAGTTATTTAGATCATATCAAAAATTGCAACCACTTCGAAGTGGATCATTTTATTCCTTTTTATGTGAATGATGAGCAGCTCGGTTGGACTTTAAAAACCTTTGCCGAAAACTTAAAATCCTATCCCTCTGTTTTCTTAGTTGCAGAGGATAGTCTTCGCTTGAATCCTGACCTTAAGACACCACAACAACGCAGTGATGCTATTGCCCCCGTGTTATGGGAGCTGCATCAAACAGGCGTAATTGACTCGTGGGTTGGTGAACTTTATGCAGTTAATCAGGCTTTTGGTGAAACCCCTCGATGTGTGATTGAGCGTGCTGCGGTAAGTTTTTTTGGGGTACGTGGTTACGGTGTCCATTTAAATGGTTTGGTGAAAAAACAAGAGGGTGTTTATATTTGGGTGGCTAGGCGTACAAAAGATAAGCCCTTTTGGCCCGGTAAGTTAGATCAAATGGTCGCTGGTGGACAGCCTGTGGGTATTGGTTTAATGGAGAATATGATTAAGGAGTCTGAAGAGGAAGCGGCTATTCCTAAATCGTTAGCGAGTGAGGCTAAGTTTGTCAGTGAGCTTCATTATTGCGGTGAAGGTATTCGTGGGATGAATATTGATACACTGTATAATTATGATCTTTGGCTGCCTGAAAGTTTTGTGCCAAGAAATACCGATGGTGAAGTTGATGAATTTATTTTGATGTCATTAGAAGAAATGGCACAGATAACAGAGACTTCGATTGAATTTAAAGATAACTGTAACTTGGTTAATATTGATCTATTGCTTCGTCATGGCGTGATAAATGAATCGCATAGAGACTATGAAGAAATCACATCATGTCTATATGCTACAGCCAAGTTATAAAAAAATGAGAATTAAATGAGTTATACAACAGAAGAAATTAATGCGGTTCCCTTAGTTGCTATTACTAAAGGTGGACTTGAGAGCTATTTATCCAATCAATCAGAATCTGTTTCGAGATGGGTGCTTAGTTCCAATTTTAAAGCAAAAGAAAATGAGTTTTGCATTGTGCCAACCGAATCAAATGAAATGGCGATGGTCTTATTTGGTGTTGACGAGCAAGTGAATAAGGCAGAAAGCTCTAAAATATGGGCGATTGCTGCTTTAGCTAAAAAACTTCCTTTACAAAATTATGTGTTGGATTGCGATTGGAGCCAGGAGGATAAATTACAAGCTGCCATTGGTTGGGGTTTAGGCGCTTATAGTTTTGACTTTTTTAAAGCCGACTTTTTAGAGCCAGAAGCAAAGCCGAGTTTGAAAGTAGAACAGAGTGAGCTAGAGAATATCAATGCATTTGTTGATGCCTTTACCTTGGTTAGAGATTTAGTCAATACACCCGCTAACCATATGATGCCACAGGATTTATCTGATCTAGTAAAAGAGTTAGCGCAGCAACATGGTGCTCAGTTTAAACAAACCGTTGGTGATCAATTACTAGAAAATAACTTTCCTGCTATTCATGCTGTAGGTAGGGCCAGTGCTCATGAGCCGCGTTTAATAGAGCTTAACTGGGGCGATGATAAAAACCCTAGAATCAGTTTAGTCGGTAAGGGCGTCTGTTTTGATACGGGTGGCTTGGATTTAAAACCTTCTCGATTTATGCGAAATATGAAAAAAGACATGGGCGGTGCAGCGCATGTTTTAGGATTGGCGCATTTAATTATGAGTCTAAAATTGCCCGTGCGTTTACAGGTGTTAATCCCCGCAGTAGACAATGCTATTTCAGGCGATGCCTACCGACCGGGAGACATTATTGATACGCGAGCGCATAAAACAGTAGAAATTGATAATACCGATGCCGAAGGTCGAGTGGTTTTATGTGATGCTTTAACCTTAGCTTGTGAAGATTCACCAGAGATTATTATAGACTTTGCAACGCTGACAGGTGCTGCACGTGTAGCTGTTGGAACAGAGATCCCTGCTTTATTTAGTAACTCAAACGCACTGCTATCTGCGATTCAAAATATAGAAAGTGATGTGGGAGAAATTCTTTGGCCTTTACCATTGCATCATGCTTATCGATATCAATTAAACAGCACTGTAGCTGACATCGTTAATTGCTCAACTGAAGGCTATGGAGGTGCAATAACCGCAGCACTTTATTTAAATGACTTTGTAGATGACAGGATTGATTGGGCACATATTGATGTCATGGCTTGGAATACAAGAGAGCGTCCTGGTAGACCAAAAGGTGGTGAGGCTATGGGTTTGTTAAAGGTATTTAGCTACTTGCAGCAGCGTTATTCTTGAGTTGGATCAATCTTAAAAAAAAGGCGGGGGTGCCATATAGGTTTTCATCATAAGTATGTTTCTTTAATTTGGCTACTCAATAGTTTGAAGCCAGCTACACCGAAAGCAAGTGCCAATATAGCACTAAACCAATGACCAAATCTCTGATAAGCTTTTTGTGCTTTCGACGTTGAGAACATAGTGGCATAACCACCAAAAACAATTGCGCCTAACACCATACATCCAATGACAATAGTTAAGGAGACAATGACTGAAGCATCTTGTGGTAATGCCAAAGAAACAATAGCTACCCAAGTAAAAATCGCTTTAGGGTTTGTTATGTGTAAGGCTAAGCCTTGAAGAAATAGTTTGTTGTTTGCTTTAGTAGCACCTCCTTGCATAGTCTCATTTCTTATGAGGGCTCTTTTGGCTGATTTATAAGCTAGCCATAAGAGATAAGTGCCGCCTAAAATTTTGAGCCAGAAAAGAAGATTAGCATGAGTTGAAAGCAAAATGGCAACCCCCAAAAGAGCTAGAAAAGCCCAAATAAATGAGCCAAGTAAGACCCCAGATGCAAAAATCAATGCGGGCTTTCGACCGCTTTTCATTGCAATATCCATAATGGAAAGAGTTGCCGGGCCAGGACTTGCTGTAGCAACAAAATAGGTGATAAATGCTAGTAAAATATGACTTTCTTCAAATCCCATAATCTATCCTTTAATCCATGCTTGAGGAACTACCCAATTGTTTAAAAAGGGCGGGGGTGCCCATTGATTTATAGCTTACCATGCAGGTAGCCTTGCTACCTTTTTTGCACTATTGCATGAAGAGACGTAATTACTGTAATGCTTGTACTACTATATTCCTTGCCTTGTAAAGAGCAACTTGTATGGATAAAGCTATAATCTATCTAGAATTTCAGGTATCAGTTCTTGGAAAAAAGCATTGTTATAGTATTTACCACTACAGTTTGTAGTAATGCTAATTGAGATTTTTTCTTCTTCATTAAAAAATACAAATGACTGATATTTTAATGTTCCACCAGCGTGTCCAATATATTCTTTATCATTATATTTCAGTTTCATTATTCCATTACCACATTCTCCAATATTTCCAATTCCGATAGGGACAGCCTTAGGTAGCATATTTATCCACTCTTTCATCAGAGTGATAGTAGAAGTTACTTCCTGTTCATCGGATGATATTTTACCCATCAATTTTATCTAAATAACGACATTAGTAACAATTGTTACATACAAGTTTTAAATGATTTTTCATACTCCACTAATACAAAAATAAAAGAAGCTGTGTAGCAAAATGAAACTAAGAGAAGGGAAAAATCATGAGTAATAATAGTTTATTTAAAAGTAAAATTTGGGCATTTCTACTCACTGTATCGATTGTCATCGTTCCTAGTTATGCAAGTGCTGACAGTAAGTTTAAGATCAAAGAAGCTAAGTGGAATGCAGAAAAACAGACACTTAAAGTTAAGGGTAAAGGTTCTAAAAAACTTACTGTATCGGTAAGTAATGCAAATACATTAGATCCACTAGGATCGAAAACTATCAAAAAAAAGAAGTGGAAGTTTAAGTTTAAGAAACTAAGAGTTGTTCCTTGTCGTATTAAAGCGGAGCAATCTGATGGTAAATTTGCAGAGAAAGATGTAAAAAATGCTCCTACAGATTGTGATAATGGACACACAGATCCGCCACCACCTCCGCCTCCTATTGGTGGAAATGGTAATATAAGAATCATTGCGGCGAATGATCTAGGTATGCATTGTGCAGATAAGGATTATCAGATTTTCAGCATTCTGCCTCCCTTTAATGTGGTACATGCACAGGCAATCCAAAAAGGTACTGATGCATCAATGCCGAAAGTGCTCACTAGTTCGGATGTTGATGTAAATTATGCGGCGGCATCAAACCCCAATGATCCAGCTGGTGCAAATTCAATTAATACAACATCAGTTAATGCGTCAAATATTTTTAAGACTAACTTCTGGGAAATGGATTCATCCAATCGAACTATCGGTGGATTAACCTATGATCGTTTGTATCCTGCCACCATTTTACAGTTATTTGAGCCTATCCCTGCCGACGTTGGTCTTCCTGTTCCTGATGTTGCTTCTCTGCCTGAGTTAATTGCTGAGCAACAAAAGATGCCAGGTTTTCTTAGTCCTTATACGACTAATGAGCCACAAGATTTTTTACGCTTTGATAAAGACGTACACTTTTTTGGCAGTGTGATTCCTGATGTGAATTGGTTTGCTGCTGATGGTATTCCACTATTACCTGTGGATGATCAGGGGCGTTCTAACCCTTATCCATTAATGAAAGTTTCTGTGACGTCAAAAAGTGGTGAAGTATTGGACTCTGTCGATGTGGTATTACCTGTTGCCAGTGAAGCTGATTGTCAAAACTGTCATGCTAACCCTGATGATCATGGTAATGGTGCAGCGACTACGTTTGCAGGCACAACATTTGATGTAGTATTAGCTAAAAATGCACCTGGCCCTGAGCAATTGGGGAATGCGGCAAAGATTAATATTCTAAGATTGCATGATGCAAAACATGGCAGTAATTATACTAGCAGTATTGATGGAAGCTCCTCTGTTTGTGATGCAGCAGCTAATCCTGATGATCCAAATTGTCTAGCCAATCAAACGCCAATACAGTGTGCTCAGTGTCACTATACACCTGCATTGGATTTGACTCAGCAAGGCCCTCAGGATGAGACTACGCAGGGCATTAGAGGTCGCCAACAAAAGCGTCATATCAGTATGTCACGCGCTATGCATTTTACACATGCTGATTTTAAAGACCCTTTTGGTGCCCCAGCATTTCCGACTATGCCTGCTGCGGATGATCCAAGACGTTTGAGTGGAGCTCCTATTAATGCTTTCGAACGTGATATTTTAGATCAGACTTGTTATCAATGTCATCCTGGTAAGAATACCCAGTGTTTACGTGGTGCTATGTTTACTGGTGGTACTACCTGTCAAGACTGTCATGGTGGTATGAAACAGGTTGGTGATGATTATTCTGCTGATAGCCCGCACACTTTGGCTGGTGCTACTAAGCGTGTTCCTTGGGCAACAGAGCCAAAATGTCAGTCTTGTCATACGGGTGATGCTTTAACGCCTAATCATCCCGCTGGCGGTGTTGTTGGTAAAGATGGTATTCGCTTAATTCAAGCTTATTTAAAGGGTGATATTACAGCAACACCGATTTCATCAATGGCATCTCGATTTGCTGAAAATCAAAGTTTATATCGTTTGAGTGGTAATGATGATGGTACTAAAAAAGGTCATGGTGGCGTGATGTGTGAAGGTTGTCATGGTAGTACCCATGCCATTTGGCCCAATGCAAACCCAATGGCTAATGACAATATCGCGGCAAAGCAAATTCAAGGTCATACAGGCACTATTACTGAATGTTCTAGCTGTCACGCAAAAGGTACGCTTGGTAATACTCTTGGTGGTCCACATGGAATGCATCCTGTCGGAGGAACTAAATTTGCAGATGGTGGGCATGAGAAATTGGCTGAAAAGGATAAGGATTCATGTCGCTCTTGCCATGGTAAAAACGGTGAAGGTACTGTTTTATCTAAAGTTGCTGTTGATCGTACCTTTGTCATTGAAGAGTGTGAGAACGGCACACTCTGCCCAGGTAAGAAAGAAGTTAAGAACTTTACTGTGTCACTAAACAAAGGTGATCAGGTAAGTTGTGTGATGTGTCATAAAAATGAGTTGTAACACTCCCTTTTCCAGATAGATCTACTATCTCGGAAAATTTTTCTCCCCAGTTTTTACTGGGGATTTTTGTTTGTAAATAACACTAGTTATATGAATAGTTTTTATTTAATCGCTTTATAAAATGGATTTCCTTGACGATCAGTGTTTTTAAAATTACTATATAGCTATGGGATATTATTCCCATATATAATAATGATTTTAATAAGGCGAATGAAATATGACTGCATTATCTGTACCAATCGACTTATTAGATAAAAGTAGCTGTGAAATTCATTGCGTTGAATTAAAGGTTGGAGAAATTGTATCTACGACTAACTGTTCCAATCTTCTAGTGCTAGAGCAGGGCTGTTTAAGAGTTTACAAACGATCTGCTGATGGTCGTATGTTTACTTTATACAGAATACATTCTGGTGAATGCTGTAGCTTAACGGTTTCATGTATTTTAAATGGTACGAAGTTTCCAGCTTTCATTGAAGTAGAGGATGACTCAAAAGCTTATATAATTCCTGCCAAGCATGTTAGAAAGTTTATTCGTGAAGATGAGCAGTGGCAAAAATATATTTTTGAACAACTCACTAAAGTTGTCACTCAGCTCACAGATTTAACTGATAACTTTGTATTCAGTAGTATGGAGTCACGAATAGCAAATCTCTTATATCGTAGATCAAATGAGAGAGTCATATACGCTACACATCAATGTATTGCCAATGAAGTAGGAACCAGCCGCGAAGTGGTAAGTCGTTCTTTAAGAGACTTAGAACTAAAAGGATGTGTAAGACTTAAACGAGGACAGGTTGATGTGATTGACTTTAGTGCATTAAAGAAGGTTAGGTGTGATCACTAATAACAAGACAGCTTTTGTAATAGCATGATTTTGATTGGTGGTAAATTATGGCTGTTTTTTTAATAATTAGGTAATTCTATAGTACTTGAAATCTGAAAGGATGCGAAGGCGGTTCGTCTGAATCATAGTTGAAATCGACCATCCTTATATCGTATGTACCACCTTTAGAAATATTTTTAATTTCTATAAACAGAGATTCTCCAAGATGTACAGTATGCTTATATACCTCAACCGATTCAATTAATGTCGCTTTTTTCCACCCTTCATCTACTTCAAATTCTAACGATAAACAGCTTGTTTTTAAAGGTCAAATGATGGATGTCCTATATGTATTTTTTTAACAGAGTTTCAATATGACATGTACTCCATTGATAGATTTTTCATGCTCTTTCACCACCATTTATAAGATTAATCTTGCATATTTCATTTTGCAAGATTAGTATGCAGAAATACGTAAGGAGAAAAATAATGACTAATCAGCATTTTTTTATTAAAAAATTAGTTGCATATAGGGAGCTAAAAAAAGTAAATCAAAAAGATTTAGCAAAAGCTATGGGGTTCAAAGATAGACAAACACTATCATCTATCGAAACTGGTAGCAGAGAGTTAAAGCCCGAAGAACTAATGAAAGCATTAAGCCATTTAAATCTATCTCTACAGGAGTTTTCTGATCCATATTCATTAGTAGGTGAAGCAAATTACTCATGGAGACAATGTGATGCAAGTGAAGATGAATTAACAACTTACGAAAACAAAACCAGTAAGGTTATAGCTTTGTTGCGCGATTTAGACAGCAAGTTTTCAACCACTGAGCATAGCGTTATTTTACCAAAATTACCTTTAACAAAAAATAGCACTTTTACGGATGCTAAAAATTGTGCTGAGCAACTTGTCAAAGAGTTTAAGCTAGGAGACTTTCCTATCGAAACACTAGAAGATAGGTTTTTCAATAAGTTTAATGTATCTAAACTTTATATGGATATGCCACAATGTGTGTCTGGAGCTGCAATTAAGTTAGATAATATCAGTGTGATTCTAATTAATCGTAATGAAGTGCCTGGGCGTAGAAATTTTGATATGGCGCATGAGGCATTTCACTGCCTTACTTGGGATGCTATTCCACCACAGCACGTGGAAAAAGCATACCAAGCAGGTGTAAGTAAGCCACACACAGAAAAGTTAGCTGATGCATTCGCTAGCTCTTTATTGATGCCTAAAGATAGCATTGAAAAATATTTTCACATTACCGACTCAGAACTTACCGAAGATATCTTAAACAGCTTATCTAAAAAGTTTGGCGTGTCTTCTACAGCCCTTATGTGGAGATTAAAAGCTCTTAACAAGGTATCTCAAAAAACTGTGGATAGAATGAATAAAGACTTATTGGTTAATAATGGAAAAGCAGTCCACTTAAATAAAAAACCAAAGTTATTTAATATTCCATTTGTAAACTATATGTATAAAGCCATTGATAGTGGAACTTTATCTGTTAGAAAACTTTTATCCATTGTAGGAATGACAATGGAAGAACTTAGCGAGCTATTCGAATCTTATGACTTAGCTGTACCTTACGATTTATAAGCGAGGTAGATTTAAGTGAAAGCAGGCGATATAATTTTAGTAGATACCAATGTCATATTGGAAGCGCATAGGGTATCAAGGTAGGATCAACTAAGTGGTAATTTTGAAATACATACAGTTGATAAAGTTATAGAAGAAACCCAGACTGGGCATCAAAAGCGATCTGCTGAGGAATATATTGATCAAACAACTCTGAAAGCTTCTGTATCCAAGATATACTCTGTATCTGATGAAGAGCGAATTCAGTGTATGTATGATTACCCCTCTGTTTTCCAACTAGATGATGGGGAAAAAGATTTACTAATTTATGCTTCTACACTAGGTAAAAGTTGTTGGTTGTTATCAAGTCCTGATTCGGCAGCAATGAGAGCTGCTCATGACCAAGGTTGGTTAGATCGAATTGTATCTTTAGAGAGCCTACTTAAAACAATAAACTGTAAATCAGATAAACCACTACGAGAAAACTATAAGAAAAAATGGGACGAATCAAAAAGATCTCAAATTCGTTTTGGTATTCTATGACAACAAAAATATTATTACTCAATTTTAAACATGAGTGTTATCTAGCTTGAGGACATAACAGCCTGTTTTAAGGGAATACTTCCCATAAATAATCAAGCCATTGTAATTTATATAAATATTTATCTAAATATGATTTAGTGGAAATGATTCCTTGTTTATGGATTTTTGAGGTGAAAATGGCTCCTCCTTCGTGTGGTCGAATTAACTAGTTTTTGTTTAGGCTGTACAAGTCTCAACTAACATCGACTCCTCCTTTGGAAGTGTA
>CAZWEA010000108.1:0-10496 GCA_964632635.1 uncultured Cocleimonas sp.
TGTCCAATGGGTAGTAATGCGTCATATATTGAAATATAAATATTACTATCAAAAATAGTATGATTAGAAAGTATTTAATTTTTTTCATGCTTAGACTTTTAAGTTAGTTGTAAACTAAAAAGAGCGGTATAACCGCCCTTTTATTTACTTGTTATGGATTACAGCCAAATACTATGGTTTTCCAAAGTGATATACTAGGTCTCCAGTCTTCTAAGTTCCAAGTAGGCTTAACTCTAGCTACTTGTGATAAAGGGTGGCAAAAAAACTGATTTCTTAAACCTCCTAAATTACGGATAAAAAGTTCACTTTTCATTCGTAGTGCGTCGTTCCAAGCTAGAATGTCTATTTCAGAGTTCGAAGGTTTTAAAGGTATTTTATCGGAATTTTTAATATATTTTAAATCCCTGTATTTACGTTTTAGTTTAGTGTCTTGTGTAAGCATCAATCGAGCTTTTACCTGTTGGAACTTCTTTATTTCTAGCTTTTCCCTAGCTTCATCAGCTTGACGAATGACTTCTGATATTTTTTCTACAGGGTCATTAGCACTTGCTACTGCAGTATTAATGTCTTTACATGAGGATATGGAGAGTGCGAGTAGCACGAATAGTGGTAATTGTATGTATGTATGTAATTCAATTGATTCCCTTTGGTATATAGTCTATTGATAAAATTCCAGAACCCAATGAATCAAAAATTTAAGAGTAGTTCAGTCATTGAATTCACTAACGACTATACATCAATTAATCTTATAGATGAAGAGCTATTCAATGAATGGGTCACTATCAATGTTTGTGCTTTCTCGAATCTTCTTTAGGAGTGCTCTGCAACCTAAGTAAGCTTGCATATTTGAATTATCTGCAAAAATCACCTGTTTATTTGTATTGTGCTAGATGATGTGCTGCAACGAGTTGACTTTATCAGATAAACATTACACTATGATTATAAGGGTTCTACTTATTTATCAATACAGATGCTGCTTGGTGTAGTTGGGTATTAGCTGTAGCGAGTATCTGATCATCAGTATCTAAGCTAACCTCCCTTCCTTGCCAGTCTGAGATGACGCCACCTGCACCTTCGATTACAGGCACAAGCGCCATAAAGTCATAGGGCTTTAAATCAGCTTCCATTACTAACTCGGTAAAACCTGAGGCTAGTAAGCCATATGCCATACAATCTGCACCATAAATGCTGTATTTACATTGATCTTCTATCACTTGGAATTGTGCTAATGATTCATTAGTAAACATCTTAGGTGTTGTGGTGTAAATGGTTGCATCTGCTAGTCGTGTTTTTTCTTTATTACTTGTAACGGCAACACCATTATAGATAGTTGGTTTTCCTTGTACTCCTATCCATCGGTCATTAAGCGCAGCATGATCAATAATCCCTAATAGGGGTTTGCCTTCATAACACAAAGCAATCAATGTACCGAAGGTTGGTTTCCCTGTTGAGAAACTTGCGGTTCCATCAATAGGGTCAACCACCCATGTCCATGTGTTATCTGTATTGGTTTGCCCTGTCTCTTCACCATAAAAACCATAGTCAGGAAAAGCATCATTAAGAATCTTATGAATACATTCTTCAGCTTCCTTATCGGCAATGGTTACAGGAGAGTCATCTGATTTTTGGATAATGTCCAATGGTTGACGAAAATATTTGAGTGTTATTTTACGTGCTGCATCAGCCGCTTGAATGGCGACTTCGAGATGTTTTTGGGTGATTAAGCTGCTCATCATCTATTTAAACTTGTTGTGTATAGTGGCATATTATACTCAAGACATGTCTATATAAGCTATAGGATAGTTGTCTTAATTTAAAAACTGTTGGGTCACCATATATCTGGTTTGTATGGATTAATTGCTATTGCTGGGGTACATTTCAAGAGATAAAAATAACTCTGAAACTATAAAAATAAAAACGGAATCTAAGATGAGTATAGTCATTGATCCAGAATCAGTTCTTGAAAAAAGATTTACAAAACGTGATGCACCTTCTGTCATTACTAATGAAGAAACACGGTTTGAGCTAAATGACCTTATCGTTTCGAGAACAGATAAGCGCGGAACTATCGTCCAATGTAATGATATTTTTGCCAAAATATCAGGCTGGTCTGAAGAGGAACTGATGGGATCTAATCATAATATGATTCGACATCCTGATATGCCTCAAATAGCATTTCAGCTTGCTTGGGATAATATTAGAGATAAAAAAGAATTTTTTGGCTATGTTAAAAACTTACGAAAAGATGGCGGTTATTACTGGGTTTTTGCATATATTACTGCTGATTGGGATGATGATGGTCAGATTACAGGATACACATCTTATCGACGTTATGCGCCAAAACTAGCTGTTAATACGATGATTCCAATTTATAAAATTTTATTGGAAGCTGAGAAAAAAGGCGGTATGGAACTGTCAAAAGCAGTTTTAGAGAAGCACTTACAAGATAATAATTTCGCTTCCTATGATTTATTTATGGTTGAATTGCAGATGAAGGCAAATGCTACATTAGAAACAAGCTGAGTCTCGTTTCTTTCGTCTATTATCGTTAAGGAGAGCCTTTCTTATTTTTAATTAGAAAGGCAGAATAATTTCTTCATGCTGTCCCATAATTTCAATTGCATCTTCGAGGTTTACTTGGTCAGGATTGTCAATCGGCTGAGCTTTTAGCATGTCATAAAGTTCGGCTTGTTCCCAAGTTTGATGTTTGCCATCTGCTGTTTGATAGTAAGCTGCCCAAGGAATAAATTTAGTCAGTGGGAATATCTGCCCTTCTTCGGGGGAAATATCCACATTCAAGCCAGAGATAAACAGCAGTTGTTTTCCTTGGTATTCTGGTTCTTGCACAACACTTCGAAAAGCATGATCAAATTCAACTTGGGTATTTACCTGCGCAGCCTTTAATGCTGGCCATTTAGATGTAACGATATAAGGCATTGCGTTGATTAGATTAAGATCAATATGATCATCTGATTGGCGCTTAAAGGTAAACATTTCAGGTGTAAGATGTTTGCCAATTGCGATTGGCTCACCTTCATTACAACAGCTTGTATCAATACTTTTTAGTAGCTCAGAGGATACTATAAACACCTTGGAGGTGCTTAGGCTTTTTAAGGCTGTAATTTTCCCTGCTTCTGATTTTTTAACTAAAAGATCTAATGCTAAAAATAGACCTTGATCACGATTATCCCGTAGCAAGTAATTATCTATGGCTATGTGAAATTCACCCCCAGATTTTGAAAGTGTAATATTATTTTTAGCAAACTCATATTGCTTTAGATACCAATCTAAAGTCCCACAAATTTTCCCACAACTTGAAGTTTCCTCACGGTTTTCTGTTTGTAAGCGGCGGTAAGTCCCAAAGCTTTGTGTTTGTGGATTATAGCCGACATGACTGGCATGAATGATAAGTAAGTCTTTACCGTGATGGGCATGTGGACCATGACGATCTGTTGAAACGATACCGCCAACACGACCATGATTAAATGGGAATGCACCAAAATGTTTTGCAATTAATATTATTGGATAGCCTTGGCTTTCATCAGAACAGAAGGCTCTTGAAGGCATTATTTCACCCGCAGTAAATCCAAGTGACTTACTAAGGTTATAAAGGCGAGGAATAAATTCATTGTAACGGATGGCTACTTTTGCCATTTGAAAAGAACCCAATAAGTTCTTACTTGAATGAATTGATCCGTACATTGATTGCTCACAATTGTTTAAAAAGAGGGGGGGTGCCATATCTTTATAAACACAACTATACATTTACTAGTATTTTAGAGCAAAAAAAAGCCCAAATGAAAAAAAATCAAATGGGCTATGTAGTCTTACTCGAGAAAAGAGTGAGACTAACCAAGGAGACGAACAATATAATGAAAGCCTTCGATTCATACATTGATTTATATCAAGAGACCTTAGCTTAGCAACTTAGAAAAGAAATAGTCCACAATCTCTGTTTACAAGCTATAGCTTTTTAAGCTTCCATCTATGGGGCTTATAAATTTCAATGAGACAGCCTTTAGTTGCAAGTCTTTCTCTATATTCACAGAGCCATATAAACGATCACCCACCACGGGGAAAGAAAGCTCAGACAAATGTATTCTAATTTGGTGTTTTCTACCTGTTTCGATTTGAACTTCTAATT
Source organism: uncultured Cocleimonas sp. (assembly GCA_964632635.1). Classification (GTDB taxonomy): domain Bacteria; phylum Pseudomonadota; class Gammaproteobacteria; order Thiotrichales; family Thiotrichaceae; genus Cocleimonas. The sequence goes on from CAZWEA010000108.1 coordinate 4,145, forward strand.
GACTTTCTTTTGTCTCACTGTTGTATTTAAGTACACGCACATGGCTGATCGCTTTTTTGCCATCAATTTCAGCGCTAAGTGTTTTTAGTTTGCTTTCGGCAGGCAGACACTTTGAGAAATCCCCCTTTACAGTCACGTGATAATGTTTTTCAATGTCTCGTTGTTGAAATAACTGTGAGAACTGTGCTGCCATTTGTTTTGTATGCGCCAAAATAATCAAACCACTGGCAGCGCGATCAAGCCGATGTACAATGAAAGCAGGGCGCTCAGGCTTAAGGTGCTTTTCAGCCCAGCGATTAATCGTACAGTGGTCACTCCATTTCGAGCCTTGAGATAGCATGCCTGCAGGTTTATTCCAGATGCTATAGCCACCTTCATCGCTAACTAATGCGGCAGTGGGAGGGTCTTTATTGAGAATAATAGGATTATAGTAAAAATGAACAACTTCATCTTTAGATAGTATTTTCTTTGCTCGTCTTAATCGCTGAATATGATTGGTTTTCTGGTTCTCTAACCAAACACATCCTTTTTGCATGGCTTGCTTAATTTTTTGACGTGATAGCTCAGATTCATTGGCTATTAGGTCAACCGCGGTAAGACCATTTGATTCTACCGTAATGTGGAATTCTTGTTTATTTGTCATATTTTGCAAATGATACATTCATTTTACAGATTCAAGAACCACTTATCTGTTATTTGAATAATTCTATCATTACTATGGTTTATAATGTTGGTGATATAAAATTGGTGTGCTCTGCTTTTTGTCACACTGTGTTATTTAAATAATAAAAATAATTTGTAAGTTTGAGGTTAAGATATTATGGCTTTATCAAAGTCGGAAGGAACGAGTCGCTATCGTTCATTAATCATCGTTATTTCACTGTTCGTTTTAGTTATTGTTTCAGTATTAAGTTTAAATTTCTATGCTGCATCAGTGCTATTTTCAGAAGGAAAGGCGATTAATATTGCTGGTAAGCAGAGAATGTTGTCTCAAAAGCAAGCAAAAACGATACCTAAAATATTTCAATCTCAACTTCATAATAAGGGAACTAAGAAAGCAGCTAAAGAGATGAAATTTACTTCTGATCTCTTTGATAGCACCTTAAAAGCTTTTTCTGATGGTGGCGAAGTTATTGGTTTAGATGGTAATAAAACTACGGTTAAGCCTTTAACAAACGAATCAGCAAGAAATATTTTACTCCAAACGAATGAGGTATGGGACGGGTATAAACAAGCATTTGATAAAGTGGTTAAATCTGATGTCGAAGCACTCGTCTTACTAGGGAATACGAGTCATTTAGCTGAAGAGAAAAACAAAGAAATCCTAACAAAAGCTACCTACTTAAAACGTTTATTAGTTCAAAATAAGAGTAATCAAAACAATATTAATCTCGTATCAAGACTTGAAATGCAGTCTCAGCAAATTCCTAAAGACCTGTATGAGCTTATTCATGCACAAACAGCACATGAAGATCGTTCACAAAAGATAGCCAGTGATCTGCGAAAAAACACCAATGAGTTTAATGCGGTGTTAAATACTTTAATGAAGGGTGGTTCATTAAAAAGTATAACGGATCAAAAAACTCTTAAACTCATAACTGAAATAAAGTATTTATGGCAGCCTCTTTCATCTTCTATTAATAATATGTTGAAGCGTGACCTTAGTATTATTAAAAATCTCTCATCTTTGCATACTCTAGCGCATACAAAGAACAATGAACTATTAGCTTTGATGGATGAGATGACCATCGTGCTTGAGAAAAACCTAGAGGAAAAGTCAACAATGCTTGGCTACTTGCAGTTAGCGGGTATTATTCTAGCACTTGGTATGTTTGGGTTTATTATGAGGCACTTCCTTAAGCATTTGAAGCAATCTGATTCTGAGTTGAGTCAGGCTTTAGGTGAAACCAATGATATTCTTACAACCATTAATGATGGTGTATTCTTAATTGACCAAGATCATGTTATTGGAAAACATCACTCAGGATCATTAGCAAAAATCCTAAATATAAACGAGCCAGCAGGTGAAAATTTCTTATCTGTCTTAGCCACGATAGTTCCAGATAAAACAGTTCAAGTGGCAAATGAATACTTAGAACTTTTATATGGTGAGCATGTACATGCTGATTTAATTGGAGATTTAAATCCTTTAGACCAGGTTGAAGTATTCTTTGCTGAAGATGAAGTTGAGAAAAGAGTGGGTTATTTATCGTTTGATTTTAAACGTGTTAGTAAAAAAGGAGATATTCCTCATCTTTTAGTGCAAGTTGAAAATATTACCAAGAAAGTTATTTTAGAAAGACAACTTGAAGAAACTAAAGATGCAGCTCAAGAGCAGTTTGACATGATGCTTCAAGTATTACATGTCCAGCCAAAAGTGCTCGCACAATTCTTGGAAGACGCTGAGAAATCACTTTTCAATATTAATGATATTCTCAAGCTCAAACAAGGAAATGGCATAAATAGCCGACTAAATGTAGATAAAATCAACAGTATTTCCAGACATATTCATAGAATAAAAGGCGATGCTTCAGGGCTGCAGCTACAAGGCTTTGAACAAAAGGCACATGAGTTTGAAGACTTGTTTGCATCACTTAAAAACAAACCAAACGTCAGTGGTAAGGACTTCTTACCGATTGTAATAAAGTTGGAAGAGTTCTTGAAACAACTCGGCTCTTTGCGTGCGATGATCAATAAGTTGTCTAATCTAAAAGAGACCTTCAGCGATAAGCATGGCACGGAGTTACAAATTGATAATGCCAACAATACTAAGATGTCGACAATATTGAATATTCTTGTAAATTCAGTTTCTTCAAGGCAAGGTAAAAATGTTATTTTAAATATTTTTAATGAGCACTTATTACCTCAAAATTTTGTTAAGCCAATCCATGAAATTTTAATCCAGTTGATTCGTAATTCTATTGTCCATGGTATTGAAGATTCAAAAACCAGACAGAAATTTAATAAGACAGATGAAGGTGTTATAGCGGTTAAATTCTTTGTTGACTCAAAAAGTAAAACCTTAACTATGAAGTATATTGATAATGGTAAAGGACTTAATTCCAGTGAGATATTAGCTTCCGCATTGAATAAAGGTTTGATTAACCATAGGGAGTCCCTACATATGTCAGAGAAAGAGGCTTATGCTCTTATTCTAAAATCAGGTTTTTCAACTAAACAAGATGTGGATAAAGATGCTGGCAGAGGTGTTGGCATGGATGTTATCTATGATATTGTTAAGCAATTCAATGGTAATATCAGTATAAATAGTGTTGAAAATCAAATATTTAAACTGGATATTGTTTTGCCTATCCCTGTTGCTAGTAAGGTAGTTTCTGATAAGCCAGTATTAGAGGAAGCATAGTCATGGACTTAATGATAGTTGATGATTCTATGATCATCCGCAATAAGATTAAACGATCCTTGGATAGCTTTAGCTTAAAAATTGTGGGTGTGGCTAAAAATGGTATTGAAGCTGTTAGCCTCATGGAAAGTACTCAACCACAAATTGCGACAATGGATTTAACCATGCCTGAAATGGATGGGATTCAATGTATTCAAGAGTTGATGAAAATGAATCCAAATATAATAATTCTTGTTGTATCTGCTTTATCAGATAAATCTACTGCTATTCAGGCTTTAAAGCTGGGTGCTCAAGGGTTTCTTTGTAAACCTTTTACTGAAGATGAGCTCACCACGGCTTTGTCTAAACTGATTAATAGGTAATGGCAATGGAACAGAAAGATATCATTGTCTTTATTGATAGTGCCACGAGCTTCTTCACTAAGATGTCAAAATCTGAAGCAACAGTAGGGATCCCTTTTTTAATGACTAGCCCAGATGCTGTGAAAAATGATTACACAGGTATTATTGGGATAACGGGCAAGAAAAGAGGTTTAGTCTATTTTAGTGCGCCTGAAAGGTTACTAAGGAACTTGCTTCATTCAATAGATGAAACGACAACTACTAATGAAGCTATGTCTGATTTAGTTGGAGAAGTAGCCAATACTCTAGCGGGAAATGCAAGAGAGTACTTTGGATCGGAATTTATAATATCTGTACCTCATGTTATTGATATTACAGGAGTTGTGAAAGTACCTTCAACAGCAAGATGCTATGTGATTCCTATTGAGTGGGAAGGACAAGAAGCAAATATCATTATTAGTTTAGAGTGATAAAAATAGCTTAGAGAGTTCCAAACTAGCAGTCTCAAAAAGCTTTAATACTCTGACAATTCCAACATTCAGTAAACTGTACCGAGTGTTCTTCATCACAGTTTTCACACACCCATGTCTCATTACTGGGAACAGTATTTTTAGTTTCTTCGATAATCTCTTTTGCCCACGCCACTTTCATTGGGTCAGTCACCCATAGTTCTGGCCAAACAGATACCAGAGGAATCTCACCTGCTAGAGAGGAAAGTCGGTCATTTTTAATGATACTTTCAATGCCTTTAGTCTTAAGTATGTTTTTTAAGTGATAAAGATAAACCCTATCTTCTGCTGTGTGTACTAATTCCAATCCAATACCTCATTCAAACGTGTCTTTGTTATAACAAGAGTGATCCTATTTATCAAATGATCAAACAGGAATAGAAAACTATTCCACTTCTATAAAATGGGAAGTTTTTAATACTCATTGTCGATATCTTTACTTTAAGTTAAATGAGATTTTAAAAAATGAAGATATTAATTACAGGAGCAAATGGCTTTATAGGTCAGCATATCAAGAATGCACTTGAAGCTGATCATCAATTAATAACGCCAACACATCAGCAAGCTGATTTTAGTACAGCTATTCCAGCTGAGGACTGGAAGTACTTACTTGAAGGTGTGGATGTTGCTATAAATTGTGTTGGTATTATTGTCGAAAGAAAAAATCAGAAGTTTTCAGATATTCACACGACTTCCCCTATTGCTTTATTTCAAGCCTGCCTAAAGAGCAATGTTACCCGCATTATACAAATATCCGCGTTAGGTGCTGATGGGAGAGCATTCGCTCCTTATCATGTCAGTAAGTTTGCCGCAGATAATGTATTGAGAGAACTTGGTATATTATCTTTAATTCTACGCCCCTCATTAGTTTATGGTGAGGGTGGCGCAAGCTTCAAGCTCTTTAAGCGACTCGCTTCATTATCAGTGCTTCTACTTCCTTGTGGAGGAAAGCAGCAGATTCAGCCTGTTCATATTAGTGACTTAGTTGCCACCGTTAAACAAAGTCTATTTGCTGAGAAATCACAAACAATAGATGTAGTTGGCCCACACTCTATGTCTTTGGCTGAATATATTCAGAAATTACGTTCTTCTATGGGAAAAGGAGTAGCTAAGGTAATTCCTATTCCATTTCAAGTGGCGATGACATCATCTAGCGTTTTGCATTATTTAATACACATATTACACCCAGATAATTTACGCATGTTACAACGTGGTAATACAGCTGATGTTGCTCCTCTTGTCGCTTTTAACGGTAAATCACCTATAACAGTTGAAGAGGCATTGAGATGAGTTATCTAATTATTAAATATTTCCATATTATCAGTATGGTACTTTTATTTGGTACGGGTTTAGGTAGTGCTTTTTATAAGTGGATGGCTGATAAAAGTGGTGATTTAAATCACATTGCGATTACCAATCGCCATGTTGTATTAGCTGACTGGTTATTTACCACTCCCACCGTGATTATCCAACCGCTAACAGGTTTGTGGATGCTGTATCTCAGCCAACTTCCACTGACAACACCTTGGGTTATGACGAGTTTTGCTTTATTTTTTATTGCGGGAGCATGTTGGTTACCCGTTGTATGGCTGCAAATTCAAATGCGCAATATGGCAAATACTGCGGTTGAAAATCAAACAGAATTACCAGAGCTTTATTGGAAATATACCCGACACTGGTTTTGGTTAGGTGTTCCTGCTTTTATCGCAATGGTATTAGTCGTTTTACTTATGGTTTTAAAACCCTATTTTTAGGAGAGAAATAATGAATCAGTCAATCATGCAACAAGTATTAGGAACACAGTGGGATTTACTCCCTGCTTCACTGCAGGCTCATTATCAAGAGGGTGATAATACGGATATAGGAAAAATGGAGATAAGCTACCCAAGATTAATGCAGCCATACTTAAGCTTTTTGAGATTAATGGGAGCGCTCGTTAACCAACGTGGTTCAGATCTGCCAACAAGCGTTGAGAAATATATGAAAAACGGTAGGCAATATTGGAAGCGCAGTATCCACTTTCCAAACAACAAGGTGATCTACTTTAAAAGTCACTGGGTCTACGCACAAAATAATGAATTAATAGAATATGTAAATCCTTTGCTAGGTCTGCGTATGGCAGTTTCTGTTGTTGATCA
>CAZWEA010000109.1:0-10477 GCA_964632635.1 uncultured Cocleimonas sp.
AGCCAATCCCAACACTAAGTGAATGGGCATTGTTGTTACTAATGATGATGCTAGGCTTTGTTGGTTACCGTCAAGGCACCATAAGAAAGGACTAAGCTTAATTAAGCATAGTTAGATAAAGGCGAACTTCGGTTCGCCTTTTTTGTGAGAAAATAAAATGGCATCCCCCCCCTTTTTTTGATAATTGTAATAGTATTGTGTACTTATGAAGACTTAGTTGCAGATTATCTATAAGTTTAAGCCCTTAGTCTGGAGTATGTGTTTGTATTAATAACATTATATTAATCTTAAGCTGCCTCTATTCATTCAGTGCTAATTTTATAATAGTAAGTTAGATTTACTGCTGTGTGAGCCGAGGCTTCAAACCTTTCTATCATATTTTCACAAGGTAGAAAGGTTTGAAGCTTCGGTATCTAATAGAAAATGATAATTGAATTAATAGAGGCACCATTCTAATAACAATAAGCAAAAATGTAAGTTTATGAATAAGTCTACAATAATTAAAAATCTCAAGCAGGCAAAGCCTGAGCATATAGAATGGATCAAGCAAGGTAATAAACTTATTCAGGGTTTACCTCAAAATGAAATACATAGACCCATTGATTGCTCTGATTGTAGTTTTACACTCTGGTATGAGGAAGAAGGTCATAAATTAGTTAATATTCCCCAGCTAAAAGCATTAGAAGCTTTACATCAAGACATACACAAAACCTATACTGCAATTTACTATATTACTTTTGATCGTCGTCAAAACCCAAGAACAACGCTAATTACTGAAGGCGGTGAAGTACCAGTGGATGAACGTCCGTTTCGTGATAAGAAACTAAAAGAATTAGAAAAGAAAACGGTTACAATGATTCGCTCTCTGAATGAAATAGAAAAAAAAGTTGAGGCGATGACTGAACAAGACTTTAATAATGGTTGGTTGACTTAGACTGAACTATTAAATTTAACAGGATCCATTTTAGCATCATGGTTTTGGTTAACGTTGTCTTTATAATTCCCACTCATATTATAGAGCTACTGTTAATTTCTTCAATTCGCTGTAAAATCAAACTCTTTTATAATATAGATTCTAATATGAGCACATCATCAACACAGCAAATGTTTGATAAAGCAATTGAGCTTTATGACGCAGCAAATAGTAAAGACCCCAACTTAGAAACAGTTGATGGTAAGGAGATTCAAAAGGAATTAATCTACTCTCAACGCATGTTAGATATGATTAATCGTTTCAAACCTGATGCTGATGATGTTGCTAAGTTATCCGTTGCAGCACAGCATATAGAACGTTGGAAGTCACCACGCAGTGACTATCCAATGAACCGCAAAGGCTATCATTTATGGCGCTCTACACTATATAAGTTTCATGCGGATACTGCTGCCAAAATACTAAATGAAGTGGGTTATGATGCTGAAACTATTGAGCGTGTGAAACTAGCCATCGGGAAAAAGAATCTAAAGACAAATAAAGATACTCAGATGTTAGAGAATATCGCAGCGTTGACTTTTCTAGAGCATTATATGACAACGATGTATATCAACTTCCCGCAATACGATGAAGAAAAATGGATTGATATAATACTCAGGACATGGAAGAAAATGTCACCTGATGCACAGGAGTTTGCTTTGTCAGGAAGTGTAAAATTGCCAGAAGACCTTGTTCCTGTCATTCAAAAGGCAATAGCTAAAGCTTAAAGTATAATCATGAGGGTGGGAGGATGAATGGCACCCCCCCCTTTTTTGAACAATTAGCCACGACCACGATAGGACGGTATATTCTGTTCTGGAACCCAGACACCTTCAGGTATTTCACCTTGCGCAAAGAATACATCTATAGGCATGCCACCTCGTGGATACCAATACCCACCGATACGAATCCACTTAGGTGCAATTTCAGTAATTAAACGTCTGGCTATGCTAACGGTACAATCTTCATGAAATGCACCGTGATTTCTAAAAGAACCAAGAAAAAGTTTTAATGATTTACTTTCAACCAGTTTTTTATCGGGAATGTAATCTATCATTAGATGTGCAAAATCAGGCTGAGCTGTCATAGGACACAATGATGTGAACTCTGGCGCGGTAAAGCGTACGACATAGTCCACATCAGCTTGAGGATTTTCAACACTTTCTAAAACAGCTTGCTCAGGTGATTCTGGAAGTTGGCTGTTAGCGCCAAGCTGCTGAAGATTTTGATAAATATCTTTATCTGTCATGATTTAAACTGTTTAAGATTCAGGTGTAAAGTTATCGATATCAGAGCCACCATCACCGAGTAAGAATTTTTCCATTTCTTCTTCTAGAAATTTCCTGTCTTTTTCATTAATTGGTGATAAACGATATTCATTCATTAACATGGTTTGATGATTAACCCATCCTTGCCACGCTTCTTTTGAGATACCTTCATAAATCTTTTGACCTAGTTCACCAGGGTAAGTCAACATATCTAAACCCTCAGCTTCTTTTCCTAGTTTTACGCAATTAACCATTCTAGCCATTTGTAGTTCCTTTTAGTAATTCTATAAGTTTAGTAACGGGAGCAGCAAGCCCACCCTTAAATTCTGTATTGATGTTATACCAGAGACTTTCATTATTCTCCATCACACCCAGATTAAATGGGGCTTTAGGTTGAATAATCAAGGCTTGGATATGTAACTTAAAATGACTGAAAGTGTGAGTCATGTCAGTTAGGCTTTCAGAGTTATCAATAGACACATCATAATGTTGCTGTAACCAATCACTTGCTAGGTCAATTTTATCAAACTGAGGAAAGCACCAAAGGCTTCCCCAAATACCAGAAGGTGGACGTTTTTGCATGAAAATATCTTGTTGCTGATTCATTATAATCAACATCACAGTATTTCGTTCTGGTAATTTCTTTTTAGGCTTTTTCGCAGGGTAGGCAGTTTGTGATTGGTATTTATTTGCTAAGCACCCGATTGTTAATGGGCACAATTCACATTGAGGTTTACTGCGGGTACAAAGCGTTGCGCCTAAATCCATCATGGCTTGACTGTAATCCGCATTGCGCTTATTTGGTAATTCTTGCTCTGCAAGCTGCCAAAGGCCTTTTAAAACAGAAGCTTTTCCTGGCCAGCCCTCAACAGCAAAAAAACGGCATAACACACGTTTTACATTACCATCTAAGATAGCTTGAGGTTGATTATGGCTAAGGGATAAAATGGCAGCTGCAGTTGATCTTCCTATACCCGATAGGCTTTGCATTTCATCCAAAGTTGTAGGAAAGTGCCCTTTGAATTCACCGCAAACCTGTTTGGCGGCTTTGTGCATATTGCGTGCCCGAGCATAGTAACCAAGACCAGACCAATGTTTGAGAATGTCATCTTGATCAGCGTTAGCTAACGTATGCACATCAGGAAAACTGAGCATAAATTTTTGATAATATGGAATAACCGTTTTAACTTGAGTTTGCTGCAACATGATTTCAGATACCCAAACTCGATAGGGGTTTATATCCTGTTGCCACGGTAAGTCTTTGCGACCATGTTGATCGAACCATGCGAGTACTTTATTTGAAAAGCCAGTCATGAGGTTTTTGAGGTATGTTTTAGATGCTTCTGAATAATTTTCACGCAGTCAATAGGGTTAGACTGTAAGCAGAAATGAGGTGCATCAATAGTTTCCTGATGTAAGTGAGGAAAAAGTACCTTGATGGCTTCGAGGGACTTTTTCGGCACCAACCTATCCTGATTAGCTTGAATATAAGTGGCTGAGATTGGCACGTTATCTAGCTTAGTTGGAATTTTGTTTATTTCGTTAAGACGAAAGCTGATTACATCTACCGAAATTTTTTGAATAGTTTGTTTCAGCAAATGTATTGTTTCTTTAGTTGCGGAAGAGTCGAGTAAAAACAGTTTAATAATAAATGTTGGAATTGGAAAAGAAAGTAACAGCTTAATGGGTAAGTACTTTAGCAGTGACAATAAAATAGGACGCGGACTTGATAAAAAGCTAGCAACAAAAATTATTGATTTTAAATTTTCAGGTTTGCTTAATGCCACTTGGTAAGCAATATAGCCTGAAAATGATTCACCAACTAAAACATAGTCTTCATCAGGTAGACGTACAGAAACATATTCGTAAAGCTTTTTATAATTGAGTTTTTGATCATTAGGGTAATATATTATCAGTGTTTCTATTGATTGAGGGAGTGCCTCTAATAAGGGCTTAAACAATTGCCCGGTTCCATCTAAGCCTGGTAGTAAAACAAGTTTCATTTTGGATGATTTAGTACTTCAATATACCACTTTGGTTTAATATCAGAAAAATCTGTTCTGATATTATTTTTTAGTCTCATGCTTGAATCAAGCACATATTTACCTGAATCATCACGAATAAACACAACCCAATGCCAATAGGGCTTTCCTGCATCCAGATGCCAGTTTATCGCTAAAAGTGCGCACGCAGGTAAAGAGTTCCAATCTCGAAAAGGAATCTCTTGTGTGTCGATGTTAATATTAAGCGTGTCCAGCAATTGTCGAATAGGATTTGTCTGTGACCACAATTCTTTGTTGTCTGCTGAAATACCAAGGTTCTTTGCTGTTTCTTTTGCTTTTTTATAAGAAATACCAGCAATAGCAGCTGAGGATGCAATGGCGCATCCAGTTTTTTCTTCTTGTAGAACAGGCTTCATATAAAGTTAAGAAACTTCTGATTGACTTAATCAGAGCTTCCGTAAATAACTAAAAACTAAGTATGGATGCTAAGTGGTCTCCAATCAAGAGCCTAAACTATTCACTTCGCATTATCAGTGTTACTTTCAACAGCTACTTTTGATAGGCTCTTTTTAAGGAAAGTTTGAAATAGTTTGGATTTTTCTATTTCCTTCGCAGCCAATAAGTGACCTGCTTCATTCCAGTGTCCATCTGTTGGGTACTCAAATTTCTTCCCAGTTGCAGCATACTCTTTAATGAAAGCAGGCTGCAGATCAATGACTTCATAGCCTTTGTCTAATGCTTCTTTTGTAAAATATTTACTCATAACAGCATAATAAGAATTATCAACTTTTTTTAGGGCTTCCGAGTCATACAGCTGTGGCCTTATACCATCAAGAATAAATAGAATCTTATTGCTTTCTAACCCCGTCATTTTAGGTAGCTCTTCAAAGAATCGGCTGATAACTCTATTTGAGTCGGTAATTCGTTCTACATTGTATTCTGCAGCAGTATTGCTTATATATGTTCTTGTTCCTGTTTCATCCTTGTTGAAAACCCTTTCGATTTTTTCATAATCCAATTGGAGATTGAGGATAAGGTAGCGGACAAATGCAGATTTTCTGGTAATAGTTCTTAAGAGATTTGGTTCATAATCTTTCCTAACTAAATCCCAGTTTTCTGTGTTATGTGAAAAATAGTGAAAGCCAGCTACATCTTGATATTTTGTTGAACTGGTATCAAAGTCATTACCAATGATTATGAAAACCAGTCGATCAGAATTAAATTTTTCTGTGGCATATTTTGCATATGCAAGATATGTTGACAAAGGAGCACCAGAAACACCAAAGCTATAAACTCTTCCATTATCTTTAATTATGCTTGAAAGTACACCATGCATAGAATCTTTATTCTTTACTTGATCGGCCTGAACATAGCTATCACCAATGACACTTAACAAAGGTGAATTACTTTCTGTTACATAATCTTGGTCATTTAGAAAACCATAATTATTGATATGCTTTTTGGAGATCGTTGAAAAATCTGGGCCAAGTGACCAAGTAACATCTCTGTTTTTAGTGTAACGAATCAGAGGGTTACTTGAGTTTACTGGCAAGGCTTCAAAAGAATCTCTAACAGGTAATATCCGGAAAACACCTTCAAGTATTATTAGGGTCAATAAGGTTCCAAAAAGTATAGACAAAATGGGAAATAGAATCTTATTTCGTTTCATTACAACTCCTTTGGTATTATTTCTTTTTTAAATTCTAATATGCAAAAAAGAGGGGGGGTGCCATATTAGTGTATTTATCGAATGAGTCAATTGTAAGTAAACCTCACCAATGATAAATACACAGGTGAGGTTGATTAGCAATTAGGTAGCTATCTATAAGTTTAAAATAATGTATAAATGAAAGGTGCAATTGCTGAACCTTGAGCTAATACTAATAAGCCACCAAGTATAAGCATGATCAAAATTATGGGGGCTAGCCAAAACTTCTTTCGTTCTTTCATGAATGACCAGAGGTCTTTGAGTAAATCTAGCATAGTAAATTCCTTTTTATATCTTCTAGTTATCTATAGTTATTATCTTTAAAATGGCTTTTCTAGGTGCTTTCTATCTCGCACAGTAGATATTCTACGGTAAGTATCTGCATCTTTTTGTAGTTTTCTATTCATACTGTCTTTACCGAAAATTTTGAGTAGTAATCCGATTGGAAAAATCAGTAGAAAAAACATTGCACCTAATATGATTCTAGTGTTTATCCAGCCCATGATGCCGCCAAATTTAAGCCAAATTTTATTGACGGGTCTAAGCACTTCAGGTACTGCTATAGCAAGTGCCCAAAAAACTGCCAATACAATGAATGGCCAAATGGGCCAAGTCTCACTTGTTTTATCAGTTATCCAAGGAACAAGTAAGCCAAAGATCAGGGCAAACATTGTGCCCATGATAAAGCCAAACTTTCGAAGGTCTGTGGTTGTAACTTCTGCGGTATTAATTTCTGTAGACATAGTGTTTCCTAATCCAGTGCAAACTCATTTCGCCAATCACCTTCTTCTTTCCATTCAGGTTGTTTGGTTTTATCGATGAGAATATTTTCCATTACCAGATAATCCATTTCCGTTCGCATAAAGCAACGATATGCATCTTCTGGGGTATTAACAATGGGTTCGCCACGTACATTAAAAGAGGTGTTAACTAGTACAGGGCACTCTGTTCTTTTTTCAAATTCATCCAGTAAATGGTAGAAGCGTGGGTTTGTTTCTGGGTGGACAGTTTGTACTCTTGCTGAATAATCAACATGTGTTACTGCTGGAATTTGAGATCGAGGTATCTTTAGTTTATCAATACCAAATAATTCATCTTGTTCACCCGTCATTTTACTACGTTTATCTTTTTTTACGGGAGCAACAATTAGCATATAAGGACTTGGTCCTTCATGTTCAAACCATTCAGAGACTTTATCAAACTTAACAACAGGCGCAAATGGTCGAAATGATTCACGATATTTAATTTTAAGATTCATCACTGTTTGCATTTTAGTACTTCGAGCATCGCCAATGATTGATCTTGCACCTAAAGAACGTGGGCCAAACTCCATTCGCCCTTGAAACCAGCCAACAACTTGTTCACCTTCCATGACTTCTGCTAATTTCGGCATAAGCTTATCATCATCTAATTCTGTATATGTTGCACCAATCTTATCTAGATATGTCTTTATTTGCTCATTACTAAACTGTGGTCCTAAGTATGATCCTTTAGTTGCATCAGGGGTTTGTACGGTACGTGGTTTCTCCATATATTCATGGTATACAGATAATGCGGCACCTATAGCTCCACCAGCATCACCAGCAGCGGGTTGAATCCAAATTTCTTTAAATGGACCTTCACGAAGTAAGCGTCCATTAGATACACAATTAAGTGCTACACCACCTGCAAGACATAAATAATCCATACCTGTTTCTTTATGTACTGATCGACCTAACCTCAGTACTACTTCTTCAGTTACCCATTGTATTGAGCGTGCGATATCCATTTCTTTTTGGGTTAATTCACTCTCAGGTTGGCGTGCTGGTGAACCAAATAACTCTGCAAATTTTTTATTGGTCATGGTAAGACCAGTCGCATAGTTAAAATATTTCATGTTCAGACGGAAAGTGCCGTCTTCCTTTAAGTCGAGTAGGTTTTCAAGAATCAAATCAACATATTTTGGTTCACCGTAAGGAGCGAGTCCCATTAACTTATATTCACCAGAATTTACCCGAAAACCTGTGTAATAAGTAAATGCGGAATACAGTAATCCCAAAGAATGAGGGAAATCAATTTCCCATTGGGGAGTTAATTTGCTTCCTTCACCAAGCCACATTGATGTGGTCGCCCATTCTCCGACACCATCTAAGCACAATACAGCTGCATTTTCATAAGGTGACGGAAAAAATGCAGATGCTGCATGAGATTGGTGATGCTCTGTAAATAGTAGGCTGGGTAGTTCCTTTTCACTAAGATTAAACACTGAAGATAATTCTCTTTTCAATGTTTTCTTTAAGAATAGTTTATCTTTCAACCAAATTGGCATTGCTGAAAGAAAAGAACGAAAACCGCTAGGGGTATAAGATAAGTACGTTTCTAATAAACGCTCAAACTTAAGAAGTGGCTTGTCGTAAAAAACCACATGCTCTATATCAGAAGCATTAATTCCTGCTTCTTGTAAACAATATTTGACAGCATTTGTAGGAAAGGCTGGATCATGTTTTTTACGAGTGAACCGTTCTTCTTGTGCAGCCGCAATGACTTCACCATCGCAAACGAGTGCAGCAGCACTATCATGATAGTAAGCAGCAAGACCTAGAATATATTTTTTCTTCATATTTGAGTTCTTTTAGTAATTTTGAAAAATACGATGAGATAATTAATAAACAATACCATATTGGATTTTTCATAAATTAAAAAGCTCATGGTGATCAAAGGTTTTTATATAAAGACCAAGTGTATTTTCACCCCAATTAGTTTACTTAACCGTTGAGAAAAACCTAGTTTATAAGCTTGTTATTTTTTTATGGAAAAGCTATTAAATTCAACCTTTCCAAGACTTTTATGCTATGTTTGCAGGATAATAAAAATATAAATACGGCTAATAAAAGATATAAAAATTCAAGGAGAGATTTATGTCAAAAGATTTAAATGCGCAGGCCTATTGGAAGGCCAATATCAGACTTGTACTATTTTGTTTAACTATTTGGTTTATTGTTTCTTATTTGTGTGGGATTGTTTTTGTGGAGCAACTCAATGAGATTCGTTTAGGTGGGTATAAATTGGGATTCTGGTTTGCTCAACAAGGTTCAATATACACGTTTGTATTGTTGGTGTTTTTCTATGCTTGGCGGATGAATGCGCTAGATCGAAAATATGGCATGAGTGAGGATTAATCATGGATTTACAAACACTAACGTATTTTGTAGTAGGTCTAACTTTTGCGTTGTACATTGGCATCGCCATTTGGGCAAGAGCCGCTACAACGAGTGAATTTTATGTTGCAGGAAAGGGTGTTCATCCTATTTTGAATGGTATGGCCACAGCGGCAGACTGGATGTCAGCAGCTTCCTTTATTTCAATGGCGGGTCTTATCGCCTTTAATGGTTATGGTGCCTCTGTTTTTCTAATGGGGTGGACAGGTGGCTATGTGCTACTGGCGATGCTCTTGGCTCCTTATCTTAGAAAATATGGGAAATATACAGTACCAGAATTTATAGGTGATCGATTTTATTCAAAAACAGCACGAATAGTCGCTGTGATTTGTTTAATTCTTGCTTCTATCACCTATGTAATTGGACAAATGAAAGGAATCGGGGTGGCGTTTTCGCGCTTCCTTGAAATGGACTTTGATACTGGTTTGTATGTCGGAATGGGGATTGTTTTCTTCTATGCTGTTCTTGGTGGAATGAAAGGCATTACTTATACCCAAATTGCGCAGTATTGTATTCTTATATTTGCTTATACCGTACCTGCTGTATTCATATCTATGAACCTTACCAATAGCCCTTTTCCACAAATTGGATTGGGTTCTGAAATGGTCGATGGTACTTATTTATTGGATAAGCTGGATGCTACTTTAACGGATATTGGTTTTAAGGAATACACGACTTCAGTTCTTGGATCTAAGCTCAATATGTTTGTTTATACATTGACCTTAATGATAGGAACAGCAGGTTTGCCACATGTCATTACTCGTTTCTTTACTGTTCCTAATGTAAAAGGAGCACGTTCTTCCGCTGCTTGGGCGCTCGTATTTATTGCTTTACTTTATACGGTGGCTCCTGCTGTTGGTGCTATGGCACGTTTAAACCTTATTCAAACTATCCAACCTTCGGAGGGTGAAAATCTAGTCTATGCAGAACGTCCACAGTGGTTTAAAAACTGGGAAAAGACAGGTCTACTAAAGTTTGAAGATAAAAATGGTGATGGTAAAATTCAATACACAGCTGATAAAGCCACTAATGAAATGGTCAAAATTGACCGAGATATCATGGTATTAGCAAATCCAGAGATTGCAAAATTACCAAATTGGGTAATAGCGCTAGTTGCAGCAGGAGGGTTGGCAGCCGCACTTTCTACTGCGGCAGGCTTGCTGTTAGCAATTGCTTCTTCTATCTCACATGATTTATTAAAAGGAGTGCTTAGGCCTAATATTTCCGAAAGGGGAGAGTTGTTAGCCAGTCGAATTGCTATGGCTGGAGCAGTATTGGTTGCAGGGTGGTTAGGCCTGCATCCGCCCGACTTTGCTGCAGGAACAGTTGCT
>CAZWEA010000110.1:0-10037 GCA_964632635.1 uncultured Cocleimonas sp.
GTTATTGTCTAGATCAGGTTATCTTATACGCCTATCTAAATCATTTGGCAATAAATAGGTATTAAGTCTTGTAATACTAAACTGGATAACATACATTTATAGAATAATAACCAGAACTGATTAATATTTATGCTTAAGCTTCCAACAACTTTACTTCAACAATTCGATAATCTTTTGCTAGAAAAATCCTTTCCTGACAAAGACAGGGCTTTTTATAAAAAATGGCTACGCTTTTATTGGGACTTTTGCCATAAGTACCATCATGCTATTTATCATTCGGATAGTTTGCCTTTATTTATTCAAAAACTACAGGATAAAAATCAATCTTTACAACAACAAAATCAGGCTAAACAGGCTGTTTCTCTTTTCTTTGAATTGCACTCTGCCATTGAGCAACCATTGATAAAGAATAATAATGTTTCTAGCCAACCAAAGCAAAGCGTTAACGCTACCAAAGTAGCGTCAAGGCATGGTAAGCATCTTAATAATCATAGGACTGTGATCAAAAACTCTGTACAACAGAGTTCTTCTGATCAGTCTAGGGCTATTCCATTAGCCGTTAATCATTCATTAAAAGAGATTGGTTCCAGCTGGGTATTCATTTTTGATCAGCTAGTCAATGAAATTAAAATTCGCCATTATTCTCCCAAAACACTTAAGGCTTATCGAGGGTATATTCGCCAGTTACAAACTTTTACTAAAAGCAAAGATTACCAAAAGCTTACGCAACAGGATGTGGTTGATTTTTTAAGTTTCCTGGCCGTTGAAAAGCAAGTTTCTGCGGCTAGTCAAAACTTGGCGTTTAATGCGTTGTTGTTTTTATTTAGGCATGTTCTTAAAAAGGAATTCGGTGAAATTAAAGGTGTTGCACGTGCTAAACGCAAGTCTTATATCCCTGTCGTGTTATCTCGGGATGAGATTGATCTTATTTTTGATCATTTAGATGGTCCAGTTAATTTAGTGGCTAAGTTATTATATGGCTGTGGGTTACGACTCTTTGAATGTCTAAATTTACGAGTACAGGATTTTAATTTTGATGCTGGAATTATCACTATTCATGATGGTAAGGGTAAAAAAGATCGTACTGTTCCAATCCCACAAAGCATTATTCCTGAGTTACAGAAACAGCTTGATCACGTAGTAGTCGTTCATAAAGCAGATTTAAAAGCAAAGTTCTCGGGTACTTTTTTGCCAGATCAATTGAATCGCAAGTACAAGAATGCGGCTAAAGAGTTTATCTGGCAATGGTTTTTCCCTGCTTATTCCTTGACTTTATTGACTGGAACGAAAGAATACAGGCGTTATCATATTCATGAGTCAGTGGTGCAAAAGGCCATGAAAAAAGCGGCTAGTGATGCTCGAATTACTAAGCGCGCAACCTCTCATACGCTGAGACATTCGTTTGCCAGCCATCTTTTGCAAGCTAATTATGATATTAGAACGATTCAAGAACTGCTGGGGCATAGTGATGTGAGAACGACTATGATTTATACGCATACGATCCAAAGCAGAACGCTTAAGCAGACGAAGAGTCCGCTGGATTTTGAGCAAGATTGATTTGGGAAAAAGTTCTTTGTTCGCTTTTGGTTAGAAACTGACTATTTTCATCGGTGACGCAGACAAAATGATTTCGGTATTGCCAAACTCTGTTTCTTGCCTCGCCTCCCTCATTTAGTCGTCCATCTGTCAGTAATAATAATCCCTATTCAGAATCTCTTTTCGAACACTGAAATACAGGCCGGAATATTCAGAGCACCCTTTTTCAGGTTTGACGGCAGCACGTGACTAGCTAACAGCAGCTTGGGGCTGAGTGGTGTTATCTCGGAAACCATTTACATACGGATTACCAAGTACTCGATACTGGCGCATCTCTGGGAACTGAGCCAGTAGCTCTGTCATCATTTTGCTGAATGGATGCCAGATAATTTAAGCTATCACAGTCAATACGTTGATTCGTTTTTATATGTTGTTGATAAATACGATTTGGATTTATCAGATTCAGAAAGAACAAATATCAATAATCAATGTACTCAGTAGAGAAGAGAGGACACAGAAGACAATGGCAAAACCAATCAAAATGACGCTGGAAATGGAAGCGCAATCAATCCAGCTGATAACAGCGATAACACAGTCGATAATAGCACTAGAATACAGTCTGGAAAACAAGAGTCACATGACCCAAGCGGAGACAACACAGACGGAGGAACAGTACGAAAATCAGAAAGGGATGATGATAGAAATGATAATGGTGGAAGCGGCAAGCGTGGGACATCCGGCAAAAATGAAGGATTGGGAGGACACACTGCCGATAACTCTAATCAATCAGAAAAGCGACCATCAACTAGCAGCAACGGACTTTTACCAGGAGCTACTGGGGAAAATAATGTTGGGACAGGTTTAAACCACGATCTAACCCAAGGCGGATAGTCTTGTACTTAGTCATGGTAGATAAGAAATTACTAGCCCCATCACTAACTACCTCACAGAATAAAATGAGTAAACATCAAACACATTATGAACGCTTACAAGTATTAGAAAGTGCAAGCATTGAGGTTATTCGTGGTGCATATAAACATCTTTCTCAGAAATATCACCCTGATAAACACCCCGATAATAGGTTGAGTGCAGAAAAAGCTACGAAACTAATTAATACTGCTCATTACACTCTTTCCGATCCAGAAAGGAGAAAAAAATATGATGCAAACTTATTAGAACTGAGAAATAAAACGACTAAAAATAACTATGATGAAGCTGAATATGCAGGGAGCCCCACTTCGAAGAAAGAGAAAGCTTCAAATGAAAACTCATCACATAGAAACTGGGGTATATTTAGAATAACCTTGGGGGTGCTTTTTACTATTTTTGTATTTTCTGTTATAGCGAATACGGATGGCAATAGTAATATTAAGACTAGTAATAAACCAGTTTCTGCTATAGCTAATAAGGGTAGCAATATTAATACTAGTAATAAAGCAGGTATGCCGGGGGGGGAGTACTACAACGGCAAGTACTTCGATGGTGAATTCAGATATGCAGAAGCTTCAAGCAACCCAGCAATTTTCACAATAAGATTAGAAAACATTTGCAATCAAAATGTGTCAGTAGCTTTATTATATCTTACACGTAACAACAGATGGGTAAATGTCGGGTGGTTTAATGTATCTGCTAATAAAATTTTGAAAACAGGCTTGAAAACAAGCAATAATTATCTATATTATTATGCTACTACCTCTAGTCCCAATAACCCACCTAATTATGAACTAAAAAAAATGTACAACAAACTTGGTTATTCTTACGAATTCATCTGGGATAGAAGGAATTTAAGTTCAAATTCAAATTTAGAAGCTATAAATAGAGTAGTTAAATCAGAGGAATTTTCAGACTATGCAGATATAGCTAGTGATGAAGTTGGAAATATTGTTAGCTTTAATGCTTATACACTTCATGGTAACAGCCCTATTTATTTGGTGTGTAGACCCCAAATTTCCCATAGTAAATTTTGATTGACATACTGTAAAAACACATGCATTTTCATAAAACCGCCTGAGTGCTAACAAGTATCCGTTGTTTTTATAATGGTTCATGCAATAATCGTAATATTTTGGTCAGTTTCATTATGTCGGGTAGGGGGTGAAATCATCGCACAAGCTGTGAAAAGTGATTGTTTGTATAAAATTTTATACATTTGGGCGGATAGAAGGCGGTTAGAAAGCGGTTGGAAAGCGGATATAACCCTTGTGTGCCGGTGGGTCTGGCGGTTAGAGCGGGTAGGGCGGTTAAATTGCCTATACAGGAGTATGGGGGGGATATGGGAGTACGTGTATATACTCTCTCTCTTAAAGTTCCTAAAGAGGTGGAATAACCGCCCTAACCGCCAGAACCCACGCTACACGAAGGCTAGAGTGTGTTTCTATCCGCCCCCTAACCGCCCTATCCGCCATCACATCACGGTACACAAGGGTTCTATCCGCCCTCACTATACATTTTGGTTATCTTATACAACCTACTTCCTGAATCTTGTTTTGTGATAATAATTCCTTGTTTACGAAAGCTAGGCGTTAACCTTTTAAGCTTATTACTAAGACCCTTGGTTGACCTAGGAAATCCGTCTCCCCACTTGTGCCTTTGACCAAAGGCATTATTGCTGTTGACATTATGTGTCAATCTAAGCTTTCCCAACAATTCGGTAGGTGTACATTCAATCACGACCCCATCCTTCATTAAACCAAGCAAAGCTGACCCCACCGGTGAAGACTCAATACTATTAGCACTGGCATTCGCTTGGTTACGAGCATGGGCTTTAGCCAGCGCACCTTTTAAACCCATATCAACCTCACACCCTGTAACCCATTTAATCGCGTCTGCCATTCTTGGTAATTGTTCCAGTTCGATAGAGTGATAATGCTTTAACCCTGAAACGATAGCGTTCAACAAACCTGTAAAAATAATAGCTTTGTCTTTTTCAAATTCAGCTTTGCATGTTACTTCATCTTTTTTTGCGTGTTCAGGGATAAAAGGCAAATCTAAAAGAAAGGAGCGACTGAGCAAATCTGATCGAGAGGATATTTCATCTATCCCAGTCAACATAACAGGTTTTTGAATATTAACCAGATGCAAATCATCATCGGTGTTCAAACGCCTTTTGTCCATTCCTCCGCCTGTAGATAACATGCAAAGAGCATCAGACATCTGATTTGTTATCCCGCTAAGGTTATCAATAGCACCAAGATGGCTATGTGAAACAGATACAAGCAAATCATCAATCTTCACAGGACAACCGCGCAACGGGGTTGAGTTCGGGTCAACCAATGCTCGTATGACCGTAGCGTTGAAGCTTTTAGCCGTCCCTTCTTCCCCGTTGATAACAAGGATAGGATATGGCGTAACACCCGCTAAGGCGCAAAGCATAAATCCATAGACTAAAGGGTAATCTTCATCTTTTATGTTGATATGCTTTTTAAGCAAATGTAAGTCACCCTTATCATCGCTAACGGGTACGGGTAAAGCCGTCATTCCTGTTTTCCTGATAAACCAAACAGGTGCATCTTCTACAATACCCCATCCTTTTTTATTAACCTCAAGTATGGTTCTTTGTTCATCCCCTAGATCGATGTACACAGCTTCATCCATCTTGTGTGTCCTGACAGCTACGACTTCAAGCTTCCCTTCATGCTGTGCCAGTGCGTCTAATGTGCTTACTGCATCGCTGATATTACCCTTACTTACGCCGTTTCCTGTTTTTTTATAAAAAATAAGTCTTAATATATTTTTATATTCTTCACTTTTGATTTTTACAGTACATTTAATCCCTCGTATACGGCAATCAGCATAGCCATCTTTGTTATCATCGTGAAATAGGACATGGCTATTACCTATGTTTATTAACATTGTTGTTATGGATTCAGTTTCAAACGATTCTGTCGGTCGTAGTTCTTTTAAGTTAGACTTCAGCGCGGTTTTTGTTATGCCAGTCGCTTCGGTGATTTTTTTGAGATTTTTTTCCAAAGTAACTTGGTCATCTACACCGTAAAGTAACGTCAACACCGTGTTTATTTCATCAGGCGTACTGTCTTCGTCCAGTGCCGTTATCTGTGTAGTTAGACCTGCTTCAAATTCACCGCTTACAACCTCAGCACCAGTATCAGCACTAACCGTATTACCATTAGCCCCCCACGCCCACTCACTTTCAGGTACGGGTTTACCACCGCTAGTAAAGCCCTTAACATTACCGAATATTTGTGCTGTGGTCATGCCTATTTTGTAAGTGATTTCATCCCCATTATCGTAAAGATGTGGCAAGCCATCACTACCGTAACTTATAATGCCGTTCCAAGATGTAGAGTTTCTATCGTCAAACGTAGATTGGCATTTGAGTTTGCAGGCTTTACCTCCGAAAATTTCTATTAGCTTTTCATCAACTACTTGACGCATAGTCTTGATAACATTCTTTTCCTTACCCAACTGCATCATTGGTATAGGACTATCCCATTTAAGCTTTGTGCAGTTAAATGCACCGCTACATTTGCGTATCGTTTGCTTATGTTGTTTACCATCAGCACCTAGGGTTGTGATAGTTTTTGTCTTAAATTCACCGTAGCCTTCAACTGTTTTAACTAAAGAGGTATCAATTGCACGAATAGAATCTTTTGTAACAGTAGCAATTACTGGCTCAATACGACTTTGGTCATCTGAACCCTTAATAATGGGTTTGCCATCGAAGATTACACGTTCGGGTGAGAATACGGTCAAATCTGTAATGATTTTTGATAAGTCACCATTAGGGTTCTTATCGACTACATGACCTTTAGCGTTACCAGCACTACGCAATCTACCTTTTAGGTCTAGGGCAATGTCCATAGCATCTGCAATCTTGACGTAAACGTGGAACTTACTTTTGTTTAAGCCCACCCTAGATGAATTACTTGGAATAATGATTTTATCGACCTTATCGAAGCCAGGAACAAAGGTAGCCATATCTTTAACCCACTGGTCAATATCACTATCCCCTTCATCTTTATCAAACAGAATATAACTGCTAAAGGTCATGTAATCTTTAAGCCTGCAAGTTACAAGCGTACCAGCTACAACACTAGAGTTTATTTCAGCATATTTTTCTGTCGCCTTGTATAAATTATCAACACCTTCTTTTTTGATTAATAATCCAGATTCTAGTTGCTCATCACGCTTATCTTGCGAAACGACAAAGTAGGGAATTTCAACGGGTATAGAAGGATTGAAGTTCAAACCAATACACTTGTTTGGGCTTTCTGAAATTCCCTGATTGACCTCAACTAATGATTCCAGCGTAGGCACATGCTTTTTAATAGCCCAGCCACTCCCGAACACATTACCTTTATCTTTTATCTTTTCAATACCACCTTTATCATTGATGAAGTATTGCTTATTAATCGGATAAGCAGCTTCATATAAAGTTACATAGTCATACAGAGTAGCGTCTGTGCTATAATTCACCTGCTGATTAGCACTATTGTTTTGGACAGCACTTTCACCAGAAGGGGGTGCTGTCTTTGTTATTTCATCAGTCATTTAGCTACCTCCCTGTTTTCTTTAATCGTTTAGCCTGTTTTTTTGCCAGTTTTAAAGCCATTCGTCTATCTCTGCGGTTCTGTGGCATTTCAACACAACAACGTGAATCACCACGATTATGTATCCATCTTAAAAGACCGTTGGTGTTATTACTCATATCAACTCCCCAGCTTCAATCTGAGCATTGTTATCATATCGCTCAAAGCTTTCCAGAAATGAATCTAAATCTTCTTTCAAATAAATAACTTTTTTTGTTCCGACCTTACAAAATTTAGGTGCTTGAGTTCCCCATAAAATGCCAGTAGACCGTGATTTCTTTAAAGCATCTGTTTCAGTATCTATACCCAGATAATCGCAGGCTTGCTTAGGGGTAAATGCTCGCTTGTTGCTTGTTGATTCTGTAGTGGTAGTCATTACACCCACCCCCTGTAACCAACCATCTTGTTTGCTTTGAATTTCACTAGATCGCTTACTCTGTAGCGGATAATTCTTGATGTCAGCTTATAGAAGGGGAGTTGAATATCAGCCTTGTTATTTCTCCACTCACATAGCTTTTGAGTTGTAACGGAAAGGAACTGGGCGGATATTTTGACTGGAATATCACGAGGCATTGCATCAACTGGCAAGTTCATCAATGTAGCTAACTCTAATTCCAGTTCAGCGTGAACTATATCTCTATGGGGTTTTCTCTCTAATTTCATTTTGAATCCTATTTATTTAAGATTCAACTCATCATATGCACACAAAACCGATGGTGTGAGTGTTCATTTTTTGTGCGCAACATTTTACGGCGGTTCTTTAGGCTTGCCACCGCTGTTCTTCCCTCCTGTAGCCAACTTAATTATTTTTTTTTAGCTCTATAACTTCCACTTTACTCTGAATAAGAGCTTGTCTGAGTCCTTGCTTATCAGTAGGCAAATCGAAAGCAAAGGATTGACCTGTTATCGGTGAAAATTCCATACGTCCACCGCCTGTGTTGATACTCATGTTTATGGGCAGTTTCTCGCGGAAGTCAGGATATTTATTAACAGCCCATCTAAATAAAGCCTGTGTTTCTATCTCTGAATTATTCAAATGCGTACCGTCTTTGCTGATTAAATCACCGATTTCTATAGCATAAAGGATGATTGGCACGATGGTTATATACTTTGTGTCGCTAGTGTGTAGGCTTGTATCAGGATTGTTAGCACAGGTCAGATTCGCCATGATTTTAGGCGTTATCCATTGTTGTTTGTAATACTGCCTATAAACAGAATCAGGTAAATTGTTTGAGGTATTACCCATTGTGTTTAGCTCCTTTACCTTCCAGCAAATCAGCAAAGTCTTGGGATGCTTCAACATCCGTTCCCCTTATCAAGTGGGCGTAGTTGCGATTAATCATATCTGTACCCGAATGGCCTACCATGCCAGCAATCACGGATAAGGGAATGTTATCCATTATCAGCCAGCTAATGAAATTGTGGCGCAAAGTATAAAGCTGTAAGTCATCATGGAAATCAGCATCTTGTTTAATCCAGTTCCAACAACGATCTAAGGGCTGAGGACTTAACCGCTTGCCTGTTTTTGGATTAGGAAATACTAGACCGCTGGTAGGATTACCTTGTTGCTTTCTCCATTGTCTAAGTGCTGTGCTTACCTGCTTGGTCATCGGGAAACTGTATGGAGTTTTTACTTTTCGCCTTGTTTTCTCTAACACCTTGGTTATGGAACAATTAAAAGGCGTGTCGATAACATGCACCCAATCCAAGCCGATTACATCACCGAGTCTCATACCCATGAAATACAAGATTAAGAGCATAGGCTTATGATGAAACGCTATGTCTGATTGTTCAGCTTCTCTTTTTGCATCATAAGCATCAACTGATTTTAGAAAGGCTTGTTGTTGGGTAAGGGTTAGATACGTTCGTTTTGCTTGTTGCCCTGTAGCTTCATCTTTGGAAAACTCTAATTTTGGTAATTTATCGAAAGGATTACTATCTAACGCTTCATTAGCTATAGCGTGACTGAATAATGTTTTTAAAGTGGCAAAGCGTTGTCGAATACTTGCACTGCTGTAACCATGAATGTTTTTATCGTGCTGGCTTTTCTGGAATTGCACCCACTTTACTAAATCGTCTTTATTAATCTCTACCAGTGGTTTATTTATAATCGCTGGAAACTGATTCCTGATGATGGCAAGGTATCTATCTGCACGAATGGCACGAGACCGTAGGTATGGTGTGTATTCACGGTCAAGATAGGCATTTAAAGTATTGTCTTTTTCAATTCTTATCGCTTTCTTATCATCTACTGGGTTATTACCGTTTGCTACGTCCAAGGCTTTCTCTTTAGCTAATAGCCGTGCCTGTACTGTAGTAATTGCTGGGAATTGACCGATTGTTATATTTTTACGCTTACCTTTAACACGATGGTAATACTGAAAACTAATAATATCTTGCCCAGTTCTGGAAACTTGAAAGCCCTTAACCTCTATATCGTGAATAACTCTACTTCTATTTTTCTGATTGTTGACCAATGCCCCATTAAATTCTTGCCATTCTTTATTATCTTTCTTGCCTGATAAAGCATATCTGATTAATCCATCAGTCAGTTTTATACGAGTATTCATGTATCACCTTGTCCAGTTCTGAATTGACGCTGAATTGACAGTTGAAGGAAATTATCAGCCCCAACCAGAAACTATAAAAAGACAATAGTATCTTGTTAGCCCTTTATTTTCAAGTGGTACAAGGTTTCTAGTAGTGGTTTAGTGGTTGCTGGTAAGTCATTGATATTGCTAATCTTATCCCCTCCTAAGGGGCGGGCCGGGGGTTCGACTCCCTCTCGGGACGCCATGTAAATCAAATGATTGCTGATTGTTAGTTAAACAATATAAGCTGTTTGGCACAGTTGAAAATAAAGAAACTTCCCATTCCTACTCTTTCACAACAAATCAATTGTTCTGGTCTAATGAAACAGGACACTTTAATGAGAGATAATAACTATCAGTC
>CAZWEA010000111.1:0-9906 GCA_964632635.1 uncultured Cocleimonas sp.
GGATGGCACTCCCAATTTGAGAGGTAAAAATTTTCGACTTTTTCAGGCCTGACTACATAATGGCACTATTTCTGTTGCGAATGCTTCGGGAGGGGGGCTAGCGTTTACGCTTCAAATTCCTTTGGTATAAAAAAACATGGTTTGATCATTTGTTTCCATCTCCCTTATCACTAATATAGATATTCTTATCAGGTAGAAATCCACCCGCTTGCATAGACCACATCGTTGCATAATGTCCTTCTAATTGTAATAATTGGGAATGACTACCTTCTTCAACAATCTGTCCTTGATGAAAAACAATAATACGATCTAAGTGAGACAAGGTTGAAAGACGATGCGCTATCACCATTACTGTTTTATCTCTCATCAAATAAGCAAGACTTTCCTGAATATGTCTTTCAGTCACAGAATCTAAAGCACTGGTTGCTTCATCAAGTAATAAAATAGGGGCGTTTTTTAAAATGGCGCGTGCTAAAGCAATGCGCTGACGTTGACCGCCAGATAATTTTACCCCACGCTCACCAACCAATGAATGATAGCCTACTTCGGAATCTATGATAAATTCATGAGCATGGGCTTTCTTGGCGGCTTCCATCACTTCTTCATCCGTTGCATCTAAGCGACCGTAACGAATATTTTCGATTAAACTTCGATGAAACAACATTGGATCTTGAGGAATCATCGCAATATTGTCGCGTAAACTTTCTTGAGAAACAGTATTAATATTTTGCTGATCAATTAAAATACTGCCGAATTGTGGTTCAAACAGACGTAGCATCAGATTGAGCAAGGTGCTTTTTCCACTACCTGAAAACCCAACTAGCCCAACTTTTTCACCTGCTTCAATAGTAATATTCAGGTTCTTAAAAAGAGGCTTATCTTTGATATAGCTAAAGTCAATCATTTTAAACTGGATCATGCCTTTATTAATGACTAAGGACTTTGCTGCTATATCATCAACCACTTCATGAGTTTGAATGATCTGAGTGACACCATCATTGATATTACCCACATACTCAAAAAATTCTAAAAAACGGCGGCTTAATCCTCTTGCTTGTTCAATAAGCATTAACGACAAACTGGCTGCCATTGCAAAGTCACCCACGGACATTGCATCTTCAGTCCATATTTTGAGCGCGTAACCAATCACGCCAAGCATTAATATCATCGCCGCAGTAAATTGAAACCAGCGGATGCGCTCCATAAACCAGAAAGTTTTACGTGCGCTATCGACTTCTTGATCGAGGTAATCTTCAAGGTAAGCGCGTTCATAATTTCTTCTGGCAAATAGCTTGGCATTCATAATATTAGTCACTGAATCAACAATTTTTCCACTGACCAAACTTCTGGCTTTGGCATATTGTTGAGCGTATTGACGACATCGTAAAGCCAGTAAAAATGAAATTAAGATATAGGTAAAAATCCATGTTCCCAGTGTTAAGGCGAGATCCAAGTTGACATTAATCAACAATACCAAGGAAACAGAAAAGGAAATCATTAAAGGCCAGAAGTCAAACAATACAGTCCAGATTATGTGAGCAACACTCATGGAAACTTCACTTATTCTATTGGCTAAAGAACCGGCAAAGTGACTTAAAAAATAGCGCTGAGAATGATTTTGCAAATACGCGAATAATTCTCGGCGCACCAATCGACGTAATGTGGGGCCGAGCATAACTAACAAGGAGCCACTAGCTCTTGAGAAAAGGACGATGCCGAGATTTAGTAAACCAAAGAGCCAAAGTGAGTTTTCAACATTTGCCCAAACATCAAGGTTATTGCTTTTAGCGTCAGCTACTGCATCCATCATTTGTTTGATAGCATAGGGAAGTAGTATGGCACAAGCTGCCTGACCTGCTTCAAAAATTACCATGAATAGCAATCCCCAACGATAGACTTTGATATATCGAAAACAAAATTTAGACGAGGTGGTTGGCAGGGGAGGGGCTGTACTTACGTTATGAATGTTTTTGGCGGTTGATAATTTCAAGGCTATTGGAATAATATTAAGTTAACTTAATCCTAAAGAAATCGGTTGAATGTGAATTAGTCTCTTGTGCTAGAAACCGTGGGCAACTAATTTTTTAGGTTTATAGTGCATTCTACAGAATTAAAGCTTTTTCTGATTGTTTTCCTGTAGAATTATCGGAAGCAGTAAGACACAGAGGTAAATATGAATAATAACAAACAAAAGCGTTATTTACTTTTGATTAGCGTCCATGGCTTAATTCGTGGTAAGGATCAAGAACTAGGTCGGGACGCTGATTCAGGTGGACAAATAAAATATGTGTTAGACCTAGCTCGCAGTCTTGCTGAGTGTGAAGATGTTGAAAAGGTGGATCTTGTTACGCGGCGGATGGTTGATCCTGCTGTGAGTGACGATTATGCCATCCCTATTGAAGAGTTGTCCCCTAAAGCTCGGATTGTCCGTATCAATGCAGGGCCTGAGGAATATATTGCAAAAGAGCAGTTGTGGGATCATTTGGATAGCTTTATGGATAATTTAGTCAATTGGCTGAACGATCAGCCCCGTATGCCAGATTTAATTCATAGCCACTATGCAGATGCTGGTTATGTCGGCGTACGTCTGGCAAATCAGTTAGGTGTGCCACTTATTCATACAGGACATTCGCTGGGGCGTGATAAGCGTAAACAATTGCTTGCCAAAGGATTATCCCGAGAAGAAATTGAGAACACTTACAATATAGAACGACGGATTGATGCTGAAGAAGATGTGTTAGCAAATGCAGATTTGATTATCACCAGTACCAAAAATGAAATTGAAGAACAATATGAGCTGTATAATTATTATGATCCTAGTCGAATGCAGGTCATCCCGCCAGGAACAAATCTACAGCAGTTTTATCCACCAACAGAAGGGGAGGTAATAGCCTTTGCCGATCAGCTAAAACCATTTCTCAGCGAGCCTGAGAAGCCTTTAATTTTGGCTTTATCTCGACCGGATGAACGGAAAAACTTCTATACCTTGGTTGAAGCCTTTGGTGAATCTAAAGACTTACAACAAACCGCTAACCTATTAATTATTGCTGGTAATCGTGATGACATACGCGACATGGATGTAGGTGCTCAATCTGTTTTAACTAATATTTTATTGTTGATTGATAGTTATAATTTATACGGTAAAGTAGCAATACCTAAGCATCATCGACCGGATGAAGTGTCTGGAATTTATCGTTTAGCGTCGGCAAGTAAGGGGATTTTTATCAACCCGGCTCTGACTGAACCTTTTGGGCTTACTATTTTAGAAGCAGCAGCAAGTGGTTTACCAGTTGTGGCAACAGAAAATGGAGGGCCTGTGGATATTATTGCTAACTGCCAGAATGGTGAATTAGTAAATCCATTAGACAAGACAGCGATTACAGACGCTTTGCTTAAACTGCTTCAAGATAGAACAGCTTGGACGATGGCATCTAAAAATGGTATTGAGGGTGTGCGGAGGCATTATACATGGGAGTCGCATGCTGAAACTTATATGGCTAGAGTGAAACAATTGCAAGGCAAATATCATCCCCCATTGAGTGATAAACCTGCGCCTAAAGCTGTCCGTTATCGCGATCGTGCTATTTTTACCGTTTTGGATGAGATTTTATTGGGAAATCAAGAATCGTTAGATCGTTTTTCTGAGCTGATTCGAAAAAATCATAAAGATGTGACTTTCGGTATAGCGACTGGACGACGGATGGATTCTGCACTGGCGATTATGAAAAAGTACAAAATCCCTATGCCAGATGTGTTGGTCAGTAGTCTAGGGACCCGAATCCACTATGGTAAAGCTTTAACTGAGGATGCTTATTGGGCAGATCACATTGATCATGACTGGAATCCTCAACGAGTACGGCGCGTATTGGCTGATATACCGGGGTTGAAACTTCAACCTATGAAGGAACTCAGTCATTTCAAAATTTCATACTTTTATGATTCCAAAATTGCATGCTCTGACCTAGATAATGAATGGACTATTGATAAAATTATTGCACTTATTCGACAAAAAGAATTGACAACTAATGTGTTTTTTACGGCTGGGAAATTAGTTGATATCATTCCCTCACGTGCTTCTAAAGGACAGGCATTAAGGTATGTGGCACAACGGCTTGATATACCATTGGGGAATGTGCTTGCCGCAGGTGGCTCAGGTGCCGATGAAGACATGATGCGTGGTAATACTTTGGCTGTTATTGTAGGTAATCGACATCAAGAAGATTTATCAGAGCTGGAAGATCATGAGCGTATTTATTTTGCCGATCAATCTCATGCGGGTGGTATTCTTGAAGCAGTTGAATACTATGATTTTTTAAATTCTTGTAAAGTACCGGAGGATCAATGACTGAGCAACTTTTAATATGTACTGACCTTGACCGAACTTTGTTACCTAATGGTTCACAACCTGAATCTGCAAATGTGCGGTCTTATTTTAGTAACTTAGTTGCACGCCCAGAAATTACGCTGGCCTATGTAAGCGGACGGCATCGTCTCTTGGTAGAACAAGCTATTGTAGAGTATGAACTTCCTTTACCAGATTTTGTAGTGGGGGATGTGGGGACAACTATTTATAAAGTAGGTTCAGAGCAAGCGTGGGAGTTGCAAGCGTCTTGGGAGCATGAAATTGCGAAAGACTGGGGAGGAAAAAGTCATGCTGATTTGATGGAGTTACTGGATGACTTTCAACAGTTACGGCTACAAGAACAAACAAAACAAAATAATTATAAACTTAGTTATTATACTTCGTTGAAAATAGAACAGAAGGAAATGTTAGACGCGATTAGGGAACGATTATCAAATTCCGGTGTGCGAGCCAGTTTGATATGGAGTATTGACGAAGAAGCAGAAGTAGGGTTATTAGATGTGTTACCAGAACGGGCAACTAAATTTCATGCCGTTGAAGCGTTGATGAAACAAGCGAGTTTTGGACTCGGTAATACCGTTTTTTGTGGGGACAGTGGTAATGATATTGAAGTGTTAGTGAGCTCTATTCCTGGCGTATTGGTAGCGAATAGCCAGCTAGACATTCAAACCCTTGCACAAGAATTGGCGAGCAAAAACGGTAATACAAATCAGCTTTATCTTGCCCAAGGTGATTTTATGGGTTTGAACGGTCATTATGCTAGCGGCATATTGGAAGGAATTGAACATTATCATCCATACGCTATTGATTGGATGGGATTTGATAAAGAAACTGGAGCTGGTTCATGAATCAAGGTGATCTGTGTATTTTTGGTGAAGTGTTGTTCGATCATTTTCCTGATGGATCAACCGTGTTGGGAGGCGCGCCTTTTAATGTTGCCTGGCATTTACAAGCGTTTGGTCAAGCCCCACGATTTATTAGTCGAGTGGGGGATGATGCAGAAGGAAGGTCAATAAGAGAGGCCATGACAACGTGGGGAATGCGGACTGGTTTTTTGCAAATGGATTCTACTTTATCTACTGGTCGTGTTAGTGTCAGTATCACCGATGATGAACCGTCTTACGATATTGTTAATCCCTGCGCTTATGATGCAATAGAGCCAGTCATTTCAGATCAGCAATGTAGACTATTTTATCATGGGAGCTTGGCATTAAGAGAGCCAACATCTAGGGAAACGGTTAATCAGTTTATGGAAAATAAGCCGGGAATTGTTTTTGTTGATGTTAATTTGCGCGCCCCTTGGTGGGAAAAACAACAGGTACTGGATATGGTGTCTGGTGCAGACTGGGTCAAATTAAATGCTGATGAGTTAAAGGTACTTCATTCTTCGACAGATGGAGAATCATTTCTTGCTGATCATAACCTTCAAGGTTTAGTGCTTACCCATGGGGTAAAAGGGGCAGAGATCATAACGGCGGATGGCGAAAGGGTTAAAGCACAACCTGCAAAGAATATCTCTGTTGTGGATACCGTTGGAGCTGGAGATGCCTTTGCATCGATTATTATTTTAGGCTTATCCAGAGGGTGGTCTTTTGAAATAACAGTGAATAGGGCACAAGATTTTGCTTCGGAACTTGTCGGTCATCGGGGCGCTACTGTAAACGATGTAGAGTTTTATCGTGCTTTTATTGAAAATTGGGCACTGGTTTGATATATACTTCACGCGGTCACGGATGCGGATTTCTAGCGGTCGATTTTTGCCGATAGACTTCGTTACTGAAACAGTTTCGTAGCTTGCTATGCGCCTGTTTCAGTGCCTTGCTATCGACAAAAATCAACTCGATATAAATTCCGTATCCGTGACCACGTGAAGTATAATTATTTTTGCTTATACCAAAATTACAGTGGGGGTTAATCTTGTCCAGAAAAAGAAATTAATAACTCTGATAAATTAATTTCTTACGTTATAATCCGCGCTCAATTAATTTCCTAAATAAGAAATCAATATCATTGATCTATGTACGAACAAATCGCACACTCACTACTGAATAAAATCCTAGATGAACTGAAACCAGAAATACGCAAGCGTGATTTACGTCATTTCTATACCCGGTTGGGTGCCAATTTTTACGCCATCTACTCTTTATTTCATCTTTTATACGGTAAGCGAGATGATTTTGAACGGCAAATGGTTCGACTGGTCGAGGTGATGGCAACTCAATATATCCAGCGAGACAAGCCACTTAAAAAGAAGGATGGCAAACGTGAGCATGACCATAACTGGTTTCTTAGCCAGAAATGGGTGGGTATGGCGTTATATACAGATGGTTTTTCAGATAATATTCAAGGCTTGAGAGAACGAATCGATTATTTAGAAGAACTCGGTATTAATATGATTCATGTGATGCCTATTCTTGAATGTCCAAAAGGTGCGAGTGATGGTGGCTATGCGGTCAGTAATTTTCGGGATGTGGATGAACGCATTGGTACCTTGGCTGATCTGCGAATATTGGCAAAAGAATTACGCCAACGGGATATTTTGTTGACTTTGGACGTGGTGGTGAACCATACCTCAGACGAGCATGAATGGGCTAAAAAAGCACAGGAGGGCGATACAAAATATCAAGACTACTACTATATCTATAAAAACCGAGACACACCAGACGTGTTTGAAACCAGTATGCCAGAGGTTTTTCCTGAAACTTCACCCGGAAACTTTACCTTTGATAAATCCATGGATAAATGGGTGATGACAGTATTTAATCATTACCAATGGGATCTAAATTACAATAATCCAGCCGTTTTTATAGAAATGCTGGATATTATTTTGTTCTGGGCGAACCAGGGTGCGGATATTATCCGGTTAGATGCGGTTGCTTTTTTATGGAAAAAGTTAGGAACCACGTGTCAAAATGAACGAGAAGCTCATCTTATTCTGCAATTGATGAAGGACTGCTGCCAAGTAACTGCACCGGGATTATTATTTATTGCCGAAGCCATTGTTGCGCCAGTAGAAATTATCAAGTATTTTGGTGAAGATGCTGTCATTGCGAAAGAATGTGAAATTGCCTATAACGCAACTTTTATGGCGTTACTTTGGGACGCAGTCGCAACAAAAAACACCAAACTACTTAATCAAGGAATCCGCAGCTTACCCGAAAAATTAGAGCGTTCTACATGGTTAAACTATGTGCGCTGTCACGATGATATTGGCCTTGGCTTTGATGATAATGATATTCGTCAAATAGGATACGACCCTAAATCCCATCGACATTTTTTGATTGATTACTTTGCGGGTGATTTTAAAGGCTCGCCTGCTAAAGGACAGCGTTTCGGACACAATGAAAAGACAGGTGATGATCGTATATCTGGCGCATTGGCATCC
The DNA here is from genome assembly GCA_964632635.1 of uncultured Cocleimonas sp. Classification (GTDB taxonomy): domain Bacteria; phylum Pseudomonadota; class Gammaproteobacteria; order Thiotrichales; family Thiotrichaceae; genus Cocleimonas. The sequence continues at coordinate 7,749 of CAZWEA010000111.1, forward strand.
TTAGCTGGACTAGAAACTGCACTGGAAGATGATGCCCCAGCAGCCATTCAGCAAAGTGTTAATTTGATACTCCTCCTTCATGGCATGGTGACTTCATTTGGTGGTATCCCCTTGTTGTATTATGGAGATGAAATTGGTACACATAACGATTACGGTTATTTGCAAGATGTGAGTAAAGCCCATGACAATCGCTGGATTCATCGACCGCAAATTAACTGGGAAAGGGCTGAGCAACGTTATCAAAAAAACACGCCTGAACAGAAAATATTTGATGGTTTAAAGCAGATGATCGCTGTACGAAAAACTATCTCTGCTTTTGCAGATTATAATAATCGCGAGTTAATAGAAACAGAAAATCCACATTTGTTTGCTTTTATACGCAATAACCCTTTTGAACTGAAAGATAACGTACTGGTTGTCGGTAATTTTAGTGATGTGTCCCAGTATTTTTCTCTTAATAATATTGGAAATAGAGGTTTTTTTGAATATGAATACTTACAAGATCTTTATTCTGAAGAGTTTATGTCAATAGTTGAGGATAAATTGGTTATTCCACCCCATTGTTTTTACTGGTTAGCTAATTGTAAACCTTAATCATTCCACTACCTTCTGCTGCGATTGAGGGGGAATAAAATTATAAATCATCCAAAGGACTGAGTACGCCTTCAGCACCTTGCTTTAAAACATGAGTATAAATCATGGTTGTTTCTAAATTTTTGTGCCCCAGAACCGTTTGAATAGTACGAATATCAGTACCGCGTTGTAACAGATGTGTCGCAAAACTATGTCTAAAAGTATGGGCGCTCACTTTCTTTGGAATACCAGCTTTAAGAACGGCTTGCTTAATTGACTTATTGATAACCGATTGATCGATATGATGCCGACGGATAACATCACTACGAGGGTCTAAAGCTCGAACACGGCTAGGGAATATATATTGCCAACGCCAATCCGTATTAGCATTTGGAAATTTACGCTCTAAAGCAAAAGGTAAATAAACAGCGCCAAAACCTTCGGCCAAGTCTTTATCATGAATAGCCTTAATACGTTCTAAATGATTCTTCAAAAGTGGCTCTAAACTCGTAGGTAAAGGCGTTACTCGGTCTTTAAAGCCTTTACCATTTCGGACAGTGATTTGCTTAAAACCATAATCAAGATCCTGTACCCGTAATCGTGCAGCCTCAGTAATTCGTAGTCCACCACCATATAATAATTTTACCAACAACTCAGATGTACCTTCCATGAAAGTTAAAACTTGCTTAACCTCTTCTCGTGTCAATACCTCTGGGATTCTTTTATCTTTGCGTGTTCTGGCAGATTTTATGCCCTCTAAAGGATGGTCAAGTACTTTTTTGTACAAGAAAATTAATGCATTAAAGGCTTGGTTTTGTGTGGAAGCAGCAACATTTTCCTCAACAGCTAAATGGGTTAAGAAATTTTCAACCTTTTTTTCTGGTTCAACCAGTAAAGTAGCTCTTTCTTGTAAATGATGAAAGCGTATAAATCGAGCAATCCAGTCACAATATGCCCGTTCAGTATGGATTGAGTAATAGAGTCGTCGAAGAATATCTCTGGTATCTTCCAGAATATTTGTTTTTGGGGTATTGGTTGACATAATATCTGGGGTAGCCTTTAAAGTGATTATTACCTGAACAGCTGGTTAATATAAGGTATTTTAGCTAATTTGAAAGGAAAACTTTGGATAGCAAGCAAATTTACTGGATTAGTTGGGTGATATTACGGAGAAAACAGGCAAAAGGTAGCTTATAAATTTTTTTTAGGTCAATTTTTCTTGATTTATTTATGAATATGTATAAATATCAGTGTAAGATTGCCTGATACAAATATTGTTAGGTTTCAAAATCGGTATCATATTATGGTGTGTTCATATTCTGAAGCCAATAAATACTGATTTGCAGAGTTAGACTTTTAGTCAAAGAAATTATATGATTAATTAAACTACTAGTATGTAGTAGGGCTAGCCAGATACAAATGTAAAATTAAAAACCATATATTTTGTAAAACTTAAAGTCTGGACAATAAATCTATAGTGCTTGTTTTAAATTTAGCTTTATAGCTTCGTTTTAAGTGCTGGGGTTAGCTTGGTCAGCTCATGAGAATCGTTAAACAGTAGAATGCCCAGACTACTGTTTAATAT
>CAZWEA010000112.1:0-9517 GCA_964632635.1 uncultured Cocleimonas sp.
TAAACGCCAGCATCTTTAAGCGCTTGTTGAATACGCTTATTGATATTAGGACCCATATTAGTTTGACATAACACTCGACGCCACTCTAAACGCTCACTTGATATTTTAGATCTTTTTTCTACAGTCTTGTATTCTGCATCTACTTTAGTACGAACTTCTTCAGCTTCAGTTGCAACATTCTGGACTTTGATTATTTTATCTACAGGATCAATTTTTTCTTCATCTACTGAAGCTGCACTATCAACTACAAGTTTTTTAACCTTCTTAAATTGAGCAGGGACTTCTTTAAGGCAAATTTGATTACCAGTGTAAGTACCTTCGCCATCCGAATCTGTTTCTCTCCATGTGAAACTTGCATCAGAAACCTTGTTAGTCAACGTAACTTTTTGGTATTCAGCTGGAATCTTAACTTTATCGATAGTAGCATCAGAAACTAATTTTGAAACTTTAAAAGCTTTAATCTCTTCTGGCACTTCAACAATATCAATAGCTGCTGCATTTTTTAGGACAGTCTTTTTGATTGTTTTATAAACAGCAGGAACCTGAATTAAACACATAATCTCACCAGTAGAATTATCTATCTTGGTAATTGGACCACTACCTTTCTTCCAAACTGCCTTAGCAGCTTCTACTTCAATTTTCTCTTCAACCACTTCATATTCAGCGGCTTTATATACTTTTTTCTTACTAGCTTGTTTTACAATAATACTTTCTTCAGTTTCTTCAAATTGTGCTTTAGCAACTTTAATTTCTTCTGATTCTTCTTTAACAAGTACTTCCTTTTCTGTTTTCTCAAACTTTGCAGGAACATAGTATTCTTTAAAACACCCGCCTGGAGAAATATTTCCAATATCTACACCACTTGTTTTTGCTCCTGCTAATAAAGCAGGACTCGCTGGTATGCCTTTTTTACCTAAATTTGTTACCCAAGTAGTTCTCGCTTTAGAAATCTCCACTTCTTCAATCTCTTCACGAAACTTAGCAGGATTAACTTTAATTGTTGTATAACCTTCTTTTTCAACAATAGACTTTTCAGCGGCGTCAAAAGATGCTGGAGTTACTTCAACTTTTTCAGATTCAGGCTTTACTAAAACCTCCTCGGTTTTAGTTTCATATTGTGCAGGTACAATTACTTTGGCATAACACTCACCTGGCTTAGCATCAGGTAAGGTATTAGTGGCATCAATTCGACCTTCTTTTTTCTCATGAGCCGCTGACATTACCTGTGTAGCAGGTAATAAAAGTGCTAATACAGCAGCTGAAGCAAAACTTTTAGATAACATTTGAAAACTCCTTTTAAATTTTATTATGCATACTAGATAGTGTCATTTTTATTACACTATCGATTATTTTTTTAACTGATCAAGCAATGGTACATCCACAACTAAATAGATGATCAATATATCAACTAGTTTCATAATTAGCCCACAATTAACTAGCCGACTTTTAGCAGGCAGCACTAGGATAGTCCATTCATGAAGAATGAGCAACCGTCTATCAGGCTATAGATGCAATACTTACTGATATAAAGCAGTCATTTAACAAAAAAACATCACTTAAATACTAGCTTTAATAGCCATCACACATAAAGTCATCAACGTACCAGGCAGAATCCCCAACGCTATTACAGCTAGACCATTCATTGTTAGCAAAGCACTAAAGTCCCAACTCGCCTTTATTGGCACCAATGATTGGCCTTCCACATTTTCTTCATCGGGGGCATCAAAGTACATTAGCTTTATAGCTCTTAAATAGTAGAAAGCACCTATCACTGACATAACCACAGCAAAAACCGCCAACCAAACATAGCTTGCGCCGTCGACTGCCACCACTGCATTGATAATAGATAGCTTGGCGTAAAAACCTACTGTTGGTGGTACACCTGCCATCGAGAATAAAAATAACATCATCATAAAGGCTACCCAAGGGTGCCTAGTACTTAAACCTTTTAGGTCAGATAGCTGGTCAGCTTCATAACCATCTCGACTGAGAAAAATCACTACTGCAAAACTGCCCATAGCGATAATGGAATAAGTAATAATATAGAACATCGAAGCAGCATATCCAGCAGCACTGCCTGCTAAGATCCCCATCACCACAAATCCCATATGAGATATGGTTGAGTATGCCAACATACGCTTAATATTCGTTTGCGCAATCGCAATAATATTACCAACCAATAATGATAATGCTGCAAGTATTGATAATATTTGCTGCCAACCCTGCACCATCTCCCCCATTCCTTCGACCAATAAACGAATTATCATTGCAAAAGCAGCTATCTTAGGGGCTGTCCCCAAAAATAATGTAACCGACGTTGGAGAGCCATCATAAACATCTGGCACCCACATATGAAAAGGTACAACACCAAGCTTAAATCCGAGACCAACGATAATAAAAGCCAAGCCTAATAGAAGACCGATATTCTCCATCACTGGGTGAGTGGACATGTAGGAGCCAATATGATCAAGGTGTAAACTACCACTAACGCCATAGACTATCGACATACCATATAACAACATTCCTGACGCTATAGCACCTAGTACAAAGTATTTCATTGCAGCCTCAGAAGCAGTACCATCATCGCGCTTAAATGCAACCATTGCATACATAGACAAAGAAAGTAGTTCAAGCCCTAAGTAAATCAATAACATTGTTTTAGCAGAGACCATAACTAACATGCCAAGCACCGCGAACAGTCCCAGTGTAAAGTACTCCCCCTTGTACATTTGTCGAGAACGTAAATAATTACGTGAGTACACAAATACACCAACAGTTATTAACAGTATTGAGACTTTCAATACCTTCGCCATTGGGTCAAGAACGAACATATCACTAAATGTTGTGATCTTTGCTTTGCCTGTGGCTTGGAGAGCTTCTGCCATAGCAATATCATTAAAACCATATATAACCAAACCAGCCGTTACAAGTAATACTATCTGTGCTAGTAAATAGCTGATAAAGCGCTGCGAGTCTTTAACCAACAAATCGACCATCAGCACAAAACATGTTCCTGCCAATAAGAAGATTTCGGGTAATGCCGGTAAAAAGTCTGGTACGGCAAATTGCATTGGAATAAACATATTTATCAATACCTACCTAATTTGCCAGTTTACTTGTGGTTGCTTGTTCAATAACGTGAACCAAAGAATCATTCATTACGTGTACCAGAGGTTCTGGCCATAGACCTAATAGAAGCACAAAGAAAGCCAACGACCCAAGAATAATGGCTTCACGTTTATTAATATCTTTTAATGCAGCCACATTGTCATTAACAACAGCACCAAAAATAACACGCTTAACTAACCAAAGTGTATAAGCCGCACCCACAATCAAAGTTGAAGCAGCAAGAAATGCTATCCAGAAACTTGCTTTGAAACTGGCAAGTATGACCATGAATTCACCAACAAAACCTGAGGTTCCCGGCAGACCTGTATTTGCCATCGCAAATAGTACAAAGAAAGCAGCAAACCATGGCATTGTATTAGAAACCCCACCATAGGCGGTTATATCCCGTGTATGCATGCGATCATACAAAACACCGATAGATATGAACATTGCCCCAGATATAAACCCATGTGAGATCATTTGCATCATGCCACCTTGTAATGCGAGCAACGATCCTTCGGTATCTCCAGTATTTTGCAAGATAGGATAAATTAAAATAAAACCGAGTGTGACAAAACCCATATGAGCAATGGATGAATATGCCACTAGTTTTTTCATATCTTTTTGTACGAGCGCGATAAAGCCAATATACACAATGGCCGTTAATGACATCAAAACAACAAGCCATGCTAATTCTCTTGCGCCATCAGGAACCATTGGCAAAGAGAATCTTAAAAATCCATAACCACCTATTTTAAGCATCACTGCAGCAAGAATTACCGAACCACCCGTTGGTGCTTGTACATGTGCATCTGGTAACCACGTGTGCACTGGCCACATAGGCACCTTGACACCAAAGGCGATTAAGAAAGATAAGAAAATTAATATTTGCGGTAGCTCTCCCAGCTTTACATTGTGTAAATCTGTGATCTCAAAACTACCTGCAATTGAATACATATAAATCAAGCTAACTAGCATGAACACCGATCCAAAGAAGGTATACAGGAAGAACTTGATCGTTGCATAAATTCGATTATCACCACCCCAAATACCAATCACAATAAACATCGGAATCAACATGGCTTCAAAAAAGACATAAAACAGAATTGCATCCTGTGCTGCAAACACACCATTTATGATGCCTTCCATAAACAAAAAGGCAGCCATATACTGTGCGGGTTTTTTCTTAATAACCTCCCATCCTGCCAACACTATCAATACAGTAATAAATGTATTCAACAAAATTAAAGGCATGGAAATTCCATCCACACCTAAGGAATAATGAATATTGAATACCTCGATCCATGGCATTCTTTCAACAAACTGAAGTTGATATCCCTCAGGGTTAAAGCCAGTCCAAAGTAAAATACTAATCACAAATGTGACTACACTAATTAACAAAGCAACAGGACGAGCAGCAAATTTATCACCTGCTATTAAGGTAATAATACCGCCCAAGATAGGCAACCAGATTAAGACACTGAGCAAATATCCATCAAACATATTTTGCTCCAAATAATAACCAACTCATTATTGCTAAAACACCCAAAATTATAGAAAAGGCATAGTGGTATAAATAACCAGTTTGAAAATGACGCACGATAGATGAGAACCAAGCTGTGGCTTTAGCACTACCATTGACCATTAAACCATCAATAAGGAAACGATCACCCACCGCCCACAAACCCTTACCTATTGCAAGTGCACCACCAGCAAATACAGCCATATTAAATTCATCAGCAAAGTATTTTTTATCTAACAAAGTATGTACAAACCTAAACTTGTCATAACCCCATTGAGCGATTGATGGTTTTTTCATATAGATAAACCAAGCACTAGCCAAACCACCCATTGCTAACCAGAAAGGTGGAGATATCAAGCCATGCCCTACAAAACTAAATACACCATGATAATGATGCTTAATTGTTTCAATTGCAGGGTGAGCATGATCGACATGAATAACACCCTCAAAGAAATCTCCTACTACCATCGGATTCAATAAGTACCCTGATAATACAGCTGGAACTGCTAATGCTATCAGCGGCCAAACCACAACTCTAGAAGGTTCATGCAGATGGGATTTAGTATGCTCATCCATACGTTCTTCACCATGGAAAACAAGGAAGAACATTCTGAAACTATAAAAGGCTGTTACAAATACACCGAGCAATACCATCCAGTATGCGTAGTGCGCACCTGGTAAGGTTGATGCATGTACCGCTTCAATAATAAGGTCTTTAGAAAAGAATCCTGAAAAGAACGGGAAACCAATCAATGCAAGTGAACCTATTAAAGATGTCCAATAAGTAATGGGGAGATATTTCTTTAAACCACCCATCTTGCGAATATCCTGTTCATGGTGCATAGCGATAATGACAGAGCCCGCAGCAAGGAATAACAGAGCCTTGAAAAAGGCATGCGTCATAAGATGAAAAACACCCGCGCTATAGGCAGATGCTCCGAGTGCAACCGTCATATAACCTAATTGTGATAATGTTGAATAAGCAACAACTCGCTTAATATCATTTTGCACAATACCGATTAAACCCATAAAAAAGGCTGTTGTGGCACCAATGATAAGAATCATACTCAATGCCATATCAGATAATTCAAAAATAGGCGACATACGTGCCACCATAAAGATACCCGCAGTAACCATGGTTGCAGCATGAATTAAAGCTGAAATAGGTGTTGGGCCTTCCATTGAATCGGGCAACCAAACATGCAGTGGCACCTGTGCTGACTTACCCATAGCCCCAATAAATAAAGAAATAGCAATAACTGTAACCAACATCCATTCAACACCTGGAATAATACTAAGTGTTTCATGTTGAATTGCAGGCAAGCTATCAAACACTTCTTTATAATCGACAGAACCGGTATAAGCCCATATTGCTGCAATACCCAATAAGAATCCAAAATCACCAACACGATTAACTAAAAATGCCTTCATGTTAGCAAATATAGCGGTATCCCTTGTTGACCAAAAACCAATCAATAAATAGGAAACTAAACCTACCGCTTCCCAGCCAAAAAACAACTGCAAGAAGTTATTCGACATGACTAACATCAACATCGAAAATGTAAATAAAGAAATATAAGAAAAGAACCGCTGATAACTATTTTCACCACAGCGACTATCTTTAGGCCAGTTATGCTTATCATCTTCCATATAGCCAATCGTATAGATATGCACCATTAAAGATACAAAGGTAACGACCACCATCATCATGGAAGTCAAACGGTCAATTTTAAAACCTATCGCAAATGTTGTCTCACCAATTTTTGCCCATGTATAAATATCACCATAGAAAGTATAACCATCAATTGCCACATGCTTGAGCACTACAAAAGATAGAACACAGGATATACCAACACCAAGAAGCGTGACTGCGTGAGCACCTTTACGACCTATTACACCACCAAATAGACCTGCAATAATAGAGCCAATTAAGGCTGCAAGTGGGATGGCTAAATAAACAGTTTGCATATATTTATCCTATCCCTTCAGATCATCAAGTTCTTGTACATTAATGGTGCGGCGATTTCTAAATACAGTAATTAAAATAGCCAAACCAATTGCCGCTTCAGCAGCAGCTACAGTAAGAATGAAAAACACAAAGACCTGTCCTGCCATATCACCCAAGTAGTGTGAGAATGCAATAAAATTTAAATTAACAGCTAATAGCATTAACTCTATACACATCAATAAGATAATCATGTTTTTTCTATTCAGGAAAATTCCTGCAACACTGATTGAAAATAATGCTGCACTTAAAATTAGAAAGTGTGATAAAGGAATCATACCTTGTCCTCCACTTTCATTTTCACAATGCGTAATCGATCTGATTTTCTTGTTTTAACCTGTTTAGATTGGTCCTGTTTTTTCACGCCCTTACGACGACGTAAGGTCAATGTAATTGCAGCGATAATAGCAACGACCAAAATAACTGCGGCAATCTCAAAAGGATAAACATATTCGGTATATAAAATCTCACCTAAAGCTTCTGTATTATTAACACTCAGCGGGGCAGGCTCTGGAATAGGCATATCAAATGCCTTAGATTTCATCACCATAATCATTTCAGCCGCAACAGCTACCGCAACTATAATCCCTAAGGGTAAATATCGAATAAAGCCTTCTTTGAGGGTATCTATTTCTATATCTAGCATCATAACTACAAACAAAAACAACACCATTACAGCGCCAACGTATACCAACACTAGTACCACACCTAGAAACTCAGCTTCCAGTAACACCCAGGTAGCTGCACTCGTGAAAAAAGCTAAAATCAAGAACAAAGCAGAATAAATTGGGTTTCTAGCGGTCACTACGCCCACAGCAGATAACAACGTAACGGCTGAGAAAAAGTAAAATATAAATAGTTCAAATGTCATTTAAATTCCTGTCTACGGTCCTATTTATAAGGCGCATCAGCGGCTTTTCTTTTTGCGATTTCGGGTTCATGTAAATCACCGAAGGCTAACAGCTCTTCTTTAGAAATTACATGCTTGCCACGTTCTTCAAAGTGATACTCAAATATATGTGTTTCTACAATGGCATCCACTGGACACGCTTCTTCACAAAACCCACAATAAATACACTTAAAAAAATCAATTTCATACTTGGTTGTACGACGTGAACCATCTTCACGCTCTTCAGATTCAATATCTATAGCCAATGCAGGGCAAACGGCCTCACATAACTTACACGCAATACAACGTTCTTGCCCGTTAGGGTAGCGCCTTAACGCATGATGACCTCGAAATCTTGGTGACATCGGCGTTTTTTGCTCTGGATACTGAATCGTAAATTTTCGTTTGAATAAGTACTTACCAGTGATCCCTAGACCCTGCAATAACTCAAACAAGGTAAAAGATTTAACGAAATGTGTGATTGATCTAAGCATTATTTATTGCTCCATCTACAGCACAAAATAGAAAGGCTGCTTCCAACACAGTTTATCAATTGTCTAAAAAAGGGGGGGGTGCCTATATATGACTTTATAACCATGGTTTCCACCCCATTGCGATGGCTAGACCTTCACCAAAAATCCATACCAATGTTACCGGTATTAATATTTTCCAACCAAGTCGCATAATCTGATCATATCGATAACGTGGAAATGTAGCTCGAAACCAAAGATAACAGAATAAGAAAATCAGCATTTTAAACACTAACCAGTGAAAGCCATCGCCAAATATAAACCCAAGTACTGGAATATCATTAAACAAATCACCAAACGGTGATAACCACCCACCTAAAAACAATAAAGCAGTCAGTGTAGAGATCAAAATCATGCTGGCATATTCCGCTAAGAAAAATAGCGCAAAAGCCATCCCAGAATACTCCACATGAAAACCTGCCACTATTTCTGACTCACCTTCAGCCACATCAAAAGGCGCACGATTTGTTTCTGCTACTCCAGAGATGAAAAAGACCAGAAACATCCCAAACAAGGGCCAAATAAACCAATCGGTAATGTTTCCATCCTGAGCACGAACAATCTCACTCAAGTTCAGGCTACCAGCTGCCATCAACACGCCAACTAGGGCAAAGCCCATTGCAATTTCATACGAAACCACTTGAGCACCAACTCGTAATGAACTCAAAATTGCATACTTAGAATTAGATGCCCAACCAGCTAGAATAATACCGAATACATCTAAAGAGTTTACGGCTAATACTAGTAGCAAGCCCGCATTAACATTTGCTAACACACCACCATCCCAGAATGGAATAACCGACCAAACTGCCAGTGCGGGGGCTAAAGCCAACATCGGAGCGATAAAGAAAACAACTTTATTGGCTTCAGTAGGAGTAATAATCTCCTTAAACATCAATTTAACTACATCTGCTATGGGCTGTAACCAACCTTTAGGGCCGACTCGATTTGGCCCCATTCGAACTTGCATATAACCTATAACTTTACGCTCGGCAAAAGTTGTATAAGCCACTGCCATAATCAGAGGCAGGAGAATAGCTACGATCTTCAACATAATAACAATGAATATCCTTAACCATTCAGGAAGCCATTCCCACATTCCTATTAGAATATCCATTAGGCAGTAATCTCGATTGAGCCAAATGCTGAGCCAAGTTCACTACTTGGCTCAGTTCCAGAAAGTACCAATGCACACCCATCTGGAATTAAGTTATTTTCAAGCAAGGGCATATCGATACTTACAGCACCCTGCTTCACCCTAACACTCCCATCATTACCTGAGAGAGCTTGCAGATTGAGCCTCTTAATTTCTGTAGCATTCAACTGGACCGCACCCTGCAACAAATCACTCTTTTGTAGAGAGGTTGCACGACGTTGTAATGAATCAGCACAGTAATCAGCCACAACCCCAACACGCTGAAGTTTGTTCTCGTCCTTATCTAAGGTCGTATAAATACCCGTTA
>CAZWEA010000113.1:0-9385 GCA_964632635.1 uncultured Cocleimonas sp.
ACTATTAGCTTAGAATTAAATAGACTACAATCAGGATTACTAGAAGTTGCGGAACGTGAGTTTGATACAATTCTTCCTGGCTTTACTCATTTACAAGTAGCCCAGCCGATTACCTTTGGGCACCATATGCTAGCGTGGTATGAAATGTTAGTTAGAGATTTTGAACGTTTGCAAGACTGTCAAAAGCGGGTAAATATTATGCCGCTTGGATCAGCCGCACTTGCCGGAACGCCCTATCCTATTGATAGAGATTACACAGCTGAACTACTTGGCTTTGACAGACCTTGTAATAATTCATTAGATGGCGTGAGTGATCGTGATTTTGCTATTGAGTTTATCTCAGCTGCCTCCTTGCTGATGATGCACTTGTCTCGTTTTTCCGAAGAACTAGTACTATGGACATCGGCTCAGTTTAATTTTATTGAGCTGCCAGATCGTTTTTGTACAGGCTCATCAATCATGCCACAGAAAAAAAACCCCGATGTTCCAGAGTTGATTCGTGGAAAAACAGGTAGAGTTTACGGTGATCTATTTGCATTACTCACGTTAATGAAAAGCCAACCACTAGCTTATAATAAAGACAATCAGGAAGACAAAGAACCTCTCTTTGATACAGTTGATACTCTATTAGGAAGTCTACGTGCCTTTGCAGATATGATGCCTCATGTACAAACCAATAAAGATAAAATGCGAGCCGCTGCTATGCAGGGTTTTTCAACTGCTACTGATTTAGCTGATTATCTAGTTGGCAAAGATATGCCATTTCGAGATGCACATGAAGTTGTTGGCAGTGCCGTTGCCTATGGTGTTAAAACGAAAAAAGATCTTAGTGAAATGACATTAGAAGAGCTACAGCAGTTTTCTTCGGTAATAGATCAAGATGTATTTGAAGTTTTGACTCTAGAAGGGTCAGTTGCTGCGCGTGATCATTTAGGTGGCACAGCACCAAAACAAGTTCTTGCGAGAGTTAAAGCTGCAAAAGAAAATCCCTAGGTAATGTCGCTTACCCTACCTAGCATTCAACCTATCCATATCTCGGTATGAGATCGCCTCACTGATATGTTTAGTTTGTATGTTTTCACTTGCACAGAGATCTGCAATAGTGCGGGATACTTTTAAAATACGATGATAAGCTCGTGCAGATAGTCTGAATTTTTCAATAACTAAAGCAAGTAAGTCTTCATCTGACTTACTTAACTTACAGTACGTTTCAATTTCATTGTTAGTGAGCTTACAATTTGCTTTCTGCTGTCTTTGAAGCTGTAACTCTCGAGCAGAGATAACTCTTGCCCTTATTACTTCGCTACTCTCCCCATCTGCTGGTCTTTGCAAGTCTTCACGTGAGAGCTGTAATACATTTATCTGCAAATCTATTCGATCCATAAAAGGGGCAGATAGCTTTGATCTATAGCGACGTTGTTGCTCTAAAGTACAGGTGCAGTTACTTTTGAAATCACAAGATAAACCTTGAGGACACGGATTCATCGCAGCAATAAGTTGGAATTGTGCTGGATATGTTGCCTGTCTTGCGGCCCGAGAAATCGTGATTTTCCCAGTTTCTAAAGGCTCACGTAGAACATCTAACACCTTGTTGTTAAATTCCGTTAATTCATCAAGAAATAAAATCCCATTGTGTGCCAGTGAGATTTCTCCTGGACGAACTTTTGCACCACCTCCAACCAATGCTACGCCAGAGGATGTATGGTGGGGATCTCGCATGGGACGTAATCCCCATTTAGCAACGTTAAACCCTTGATCACTAATTGAAGCAATAGCGGCTGATTGCAACGCTTCTTTTTCTGTCATTGGCGGCAATATGGTAACTAATCTAGATGCCAACATTGTTTTTCCCGTTCCGGGTGGTCCAACCATAATCATGTTATGTCCGCCAGCAGCCGCAATCTCTAAAGCTCTCTTAGCTTGAAACTGCCCTTTTACGTCATGAAGGTCTACCGAGTACTTTGCGTTTGAGTTGATTCTGTTTGGAACAAAGGGCAATAGTTTTTCGGTTTCACTTAAATGAGTACATATTTGCAAAAGATGATTAGCAGAGTAAACCTGAAGTTCTTTTACCAAACTGGCCTCTGCCGCATTATCTTCCGCAACAAATAAGCTTCGATTAGCTGTATTAACTGCATATGCAGTAGGTAACACGCCTTTTACAGAACGAATATGCCCACTTAATGAAAGCTCCCCAATAAATTCATAGTTCTCTAGGGATTTCTCAGAAATTTGACCTGATGCAGCAAGAATCCCGAGAGCGATAGGTAAATCGAAACGACCACCATCCTTTGGAATATCCGCTGGGGCTAAATTTACTGTAATTCTTTTTGAAGGGAATTCGAAATTCGAATTAATAATTGCAGCTCTAACTCTATCTTTACTTTCTTTAACTGCCAGTTCGGGTAATCCTACAATAGAAAAACTTGGTAATCCATTGCCAAGATGTACTTCAACAGTAACCTGTGGTGCTTTGATGCCATCACTTGTGCGACTGTAGACTAAGGCAAGATTCATAAACTTATTGATATTATTATGGATTTTGTATTATAACTGAGTCTTGAATTTCAACCTATGGATGGCGGACAAGAGGCTGTAAGCCACACAATAGCTGCCAAAAAAGAAATAATTTTAACTTTTTCTCTATTCTCTCTGTTTCTCCTTATCTGAGCATGTACAATGACTGTCGTCGATATTAGATTTAATGTTTTATGCAGCTAGCACTAACAATAATTACCGGAATAGGGATTTTACTTTTTCTTGTGAGTTACCTTGCCTATGTAATAGTTGGGTTTAAGCATCATTTTGTGACAGGAATTATCACCTTATTCCCCGGCTTAAACATTGTCACAGTACCTTCACTTTGGCATCAAAATAGTAAAAAAGTCATTACTGGCTTTATCGGGCTGACTATTGCTACTATTGCTTGGTTTATGGGTGCTAATACAGGAATTAAAACCATTCTTTCTACCCAAAATGAAAGTGAGACTGTCGTTATCAGTCGTTCAAACAATCAACCAATCAATACTAATTCCTCTCAATCGCTAACAGATCCCACTCCTCGTCAAGCCGTTACCAATTTTATTGAGAGTGAAATGCAGAACTTACCTAAAAAAGCTTTATATACAATGGGCTTTGATAAAGTGCCTGTAGATAAGATAGACACTTTACAAGGGCGAATTGTACAAGTAATTAAAACAAATAATGATCAAATCGAAGGTCGAATTAAAAAGATTTCTGCTAGTAGTGTATTGCTGGGTAATGGTGTAGAAACAGAAATTCCATTGGCTAACATTAAGCAGCTATCCCTTATGGTTAAAAAAGCGAGCAAATGAATTGTTTTGTTTATCGTAGTAATCTAAAAGCTGGGATGTATTTATACCTATCAGAAAAAGATAATTTCTCTAATGTGCCTGAGTCACTAATGAAGTTACTGGGTGATATGGATTTTTCTTTTGAGTTTGACTTATCAAAGGGGCGAAAATTAGTTAAGGCAGAAGCTGAAGAAGTGTTAAGAATAATGTCAGAAAATGGTTATTTTTTACAAATGCCACCACCGAAAAGTGATTTGCTTGGGCAAAAAGCAAACTAATAAAACTGAAAATAAAAAAGCCGCTATATAGCGGCTTTTTTATTTAGTAGATAAACTCTATATTACTGAGTAGCTACTTCAATAGTAATTGTATCTGAGTATGTTCCAGCCGTAACGACTGCTGGAAGGCTTGGATTAGAAATAGTAACATTTGACACAGCTTCATTACAGTTAGGAGCTAAATAGTCATTTGAAGTTCCTGTCGTATTTGTGACACCTGCATATTCGAAAGTGAAACTTCCTAGATCTAAAGCTGCGTTAGTTGTATGTACAAGCTTGTAATCATTTAAAGTAGAGAAGCTAACAGTACAAGTGCCCGTTGTATTTGATTCAAAACCAAGTGTACCAAGGGTTGTTGTTACACCATCAACTTGTGCTGTAGAAAGAGCTTGTACTGTATTGCCTTGAAGTGTACCAATAAAGTTAACGTAAGCATCTTTTGTTACGTTAATTTCGATTTCTGTAGAATCTGTTGCCGCAATAGCGAAAGAGCTAGTTGCTAAAAGAACAGCAGCCGCAATAAGTTTTGTTGAGTGATTCATTTTAATTCCTATTTTTTTGAATAAAGGGTTTATTTTTTTCAAAAGGTTTATTTACATATTTTTATATTCTTAACCTTCGAGATGAATAGTAGTATTTTTTAGCTGAACGCTTCCTGAATATGACACGAACATAACTACCGTACATCGTTTTGATAGCTGTCAATAAGTGCTGTTAATCTAGTTAATTTATTAAAATTATTGGTAAGTGCTATCTATCAGTTGTTCAGCTAAGGTTCAGCATTAAGAAGTGATAATTCCACTCACTATAAAACCCTATCATTAGAAAATATAAAAATTATAATTATGATGAAGTTAAAAACTATACTTACTGCTTGTGTCTTGTGTTTGCCCCAGGTATTTGTACATGCCGCAACTAGCGATCAAACAGAAATAGATATCAGTGTTACACATACACCTTATGTAAAGCTAATTGGTTCTGCCCCTGGTAGTTCTAGGTTTTATGGAAATAATGATATCGCTAATTGGATTTTTCCAAGCATAGTAGATTTAGGAACAATGGGGCTTGAATCCAATGTTGCAGGAAACTGTGATATGAACTTCTCAACTGTTAATAACTTTCGGCTATTACATACCGTAAGTAACAATAGTCTGACTCGATATAAAGTTATTTATCAAGGTACAGACTTTAGCGGTACAAATAATCCAACATTAAATATTCCATGTACCACAATTCCAACCACAATAGAGTTTTCTCCAACTCAAATAGTATTTGGTAATATATTTCCAGCTTTATTCATTGAAGCTGGTGTTTATCAAGACACGATTACTGTTGTAGTCGCTACTCAGTAATAACTAATTTACCCAAATCATGAACCTGCCCTTTCAGATCAGGTACTTTAACCGCGATATCTTGCATATCAGGATAATCAAATAAGTGTAATTTGTAACTCCCTGCAGGTATTGATGTTATTCGAAATAACCCAGCCTTATTCGAGAAAAATGCAATCGTCTTTCCTGACTCATTTATAGGCACTAGTTGTCCACCTTTAAAACCCAGTGGTTTATTTTCAGTTGAAATAAAATTACCTGCTAATATTGTCGATGGTTCACCCCCAGCTTTTATCACAAAACCTTGGTGATAGCGTGGAAATACTTCGAATTCTGTTTTCTCAGTATCGTAGCCATTAGGTAAAGTACTTTCATCGATATTTATACTTTGATATCTATATGACTCTAAATTAACAACAGCATTCGTTCCTTTATTTGGAATTAAAGCGACATAGTTATCGGGCAAACTGTCATTACCTCCTCCAGAATATCTAAATTTTTGATTTCCATTATTAATAGCAATAGGTCTATTTTGATTCGTCGGTCCTGAAACAAGAGCAAAACTATCATCAATGGGATTTGATCTTGCACAATGGCTACCAACACAGGCTATGCTAGTATTAAAGCCAACATTTAAACGCTGTAAGTTATTTTTATCATTTAAGCTTTGACTATTTCTCGCAATCAAACTTGCTTCAAAAGTATCACCACGATAACTAAGGTCTAGATTCTGCTGGCGCGAATTATCATCTTGCGCGTATTCAAGCGAACCTCCTAAACTATTTCTACCAATAAGGCTTTTAGGTTTAACGCTCAACTTACTTTTAAGTGAATTATTTTTAGAGTCGGCTAGAATATCCAAACTCTTTCTTCTTCGATTTCTATCTTTAAACAAAGGAATAGAAATCTGTAAATTCATAGAGAAATCATCATTACTATCATAACGCGCACCGACACTGAGTAAAGTACCATTATTAAAACGTTTGGAAGCTGTTAGATTGGTAAATATATTATTAGAATCATCATAATAATCAGCTACTCCTACGTTCATACTACTTCGCCAATTATCGGGTAATTTTAAGCTGAAATTTGTTTGTAAACGTGATTTCAGCCTGCTTTTTGAAACTTGAGAATCAAAATCAAAGGAGTCAGAAGCATTAAGTAATGAAAAGTCACTACTTCTGTATTCTCCAGATACTGTCCAACTATTAAGAAATCGACTGACAGAGGTATCTAAGCCAAGCATATCTTCTCTTAGGGTATCCAAACCAATTTGTGGACGACTTTGGTTCGGTTTAAACTCAAACCTCGTAGCAAAACCAAGCTCTTTATCATGCCCACCACTAAATCCGAGACTACTTTTAATCGAGCCATACTTTATTGAAGTAATTGCTTCAGCGCCAAATAAATAACTATCTTCACTTATTTGAGTATCAAGACTAAGAGTTAGGCTTTTAGAAATTCCTTTTTGGTAATAGCCGCTGAAAATTAGCTTATTTTTTAATTTTTCACTTGATCGAGCTTGCTGATTACTTAAATAACCAACACCAAAGGCATAGAATGTTAATCCAGGTTTCAAAAGATGGGAGTCATAAAACTGCTGACTGGTTTTTATGGTAATTTTACCAAATTCATCTTTAATCCTAACTTTAATATTGTTTTCACCTTCATACAGGCCAATATCTTCAAGTGAATATACGCCCTCCTCTAAATAGAAGCGCTGTCGTAATTTATTGTTAATATAAACTTCGACTTCAGAGTCAGAATCGAGAATAAAAGACTCATTAGCCCTTGGTCTGATTTGCAGTTCAGGCTTCATAAAGAATTCTTTACTAATCCTAAATCCATTTAACTCTAGATTTTCCTGAAAATTTCTATTTCCAGTTGAAATATTTCCTAGTTGAAAGCGTTGGAGTTTATGAGGTTTATCATAGGTTAGGACAGTTTTATTGTGGGTAAACTTATCATCTCTAAAATCGACTGTTGATTCAAGTACCGATCTGCCAATATTTAAACTACCCTCAAGCTTCATTCTTACTTTGGTTTTATTATTATTTGAATCAAGATCAAGATTAGAATACATATTAAGGAAAGCACTAATTTCACTAGCAGAAATTTTATTTTCATCCCTTACTGAAGCTTTGCGCCTAGAAAGTAATGATAGAATACGTGGTTTTCTCAATTCAGGTTTAATCACTAAATCTAAACTAAGATTTACTGGGTTGTAAACAGTTTTTATCCCTAATAATGCCAGTTTTTTAAATAAAACATGCTTATCTTGGGACAATGATTTTGCTACTCGCTTGAATATATGCTCTTTTAGTACTTCTTTTAATAATTCAAGTACCACATCTTTATCAGTTTGATCAATAACTCCCAGTTTATTACTAAAAACAGAGATTTCCCCAATTACTTCTTTGTTAACTCTAAAGTCTACAGAGACCCTAGATGCAGCAGGAATCATGGCTTTTTTACCAAAAGCTTTTGCAAATAATGCTGATAAATCGGGATTCTCACTACTTGATGGAGGTTCTTCTACCTCTGGAGAAGGTTTCTTTTGACCAAAGGCTTTTTCGAAAAGTGCGTTCATATCTGTATTTTGGGAAATAGCAGAGCTAGCTTTTACTTCTCTTTTACTAGTCTTTTGGATTTCTTTCTTTATTTCACGTTTTTTAGTAAAAGCTTGATTTGGACTATTATTAAAACCTAACCGTGAATTGATTCCTTGGCGACCTTTAGGTGATTTAGTAGCGGTGGTTTTTGATTGATTTCTAGTTATTATCTTGTGCTTTTTGTTTCGATTTTGACCAAATATTTGATTGTATGCAGCCACTAAAAGGGGATCTTTTTTTGATAGGTTTTTACTTCTGTCTTGCTTTTTTATTCCATTATTATTTTTGGTAATAGTTTTATGTAACTTCTTAATAGGAGTATTTTTACTGAAAACTTGATTGTAAAAAACAACTAACTCAGCATCCAGTTGCTGCTCTGCATAACTAGTGCTGCTTAGTAATAAGCTCGCAAGCAAGATGGAGCCTTTTAGTAAGATATTGTTTATACTGGTCTTTTTTAATTTAAGAGCCAGTTTTTGTATTAAGAATGACATGACAATTCACAAGAATTATCTGATTCAATACGTTATCGTGGATACTTAATAGTAGCGGTCCAGCGACCGTTTACGAATCCTTTAGGCAGAGGTATAAAGAACCTTTTAGTTGCTCCACCAAGGACATTATTACCTTCAATCCCAATTAAGTTTTTCCCTTTTAAGGATATTACTTTTGCACCATTACGTAAGGTAAGTGTCGCATAATTCATCAATTGGTGACGTGTTCCAGAGTTGCTTAAAGTGACGGCTAGCTTGTTACCATGACGTTGTACAGCTCTAACTTGTACATTACTTTTAGTTCCATTAGGCTGAACATAAAGAGCGCCAATTAATGTCATTAACATCTTAACGCCAGTCTGTTCTTTATCATCTAACGATACAAAAACTTGTTCAGCAATTAATCGGTATGCTTGTTCCCGTGGGATTTTATTTGCGCCTAACCATTCAACTCTTACTTTTTGAGTTGTACGTGCTGGAATAATTGTTTGTGGCGGATAAATCATAAAACTTTTATCTGCAGGCCTTCTAATTTCTTTATTGTTAATCTGCTGACGAGTTGTCACACTAAATTGAACTGCTATAGGCTTGTTACTTTCATTGGTAACTCTAAATGATTGCTTAGCTCCTCCTCCTGACGGCTTTAAAACCAAAGAAAGGGGATTCATTTGCAATGCATTTGCTTGAAGACTGAATAACGATAGTAAAACTACCGCGGTGAATGAAAATAGAACTGATTTATATTTATTATTCATGATTACGTCCAATTTGTATTATTTTTATTAGTATCCTAGATCCATCCTGATCTAGTTTGAAAGCAATATACAACTCTAATTATTTACCTAAGCTGAATATTTAAAATTAATTTACCTTGTTTAAAACTTTACAGTTTTTACATATGGGTCTATACAAGGTTAAACGATATCTGTCTTTATTAGTTGAGCCTTTCATATGAACCCTAGATCAGTTAAAACCATTAGTGATGCCAAGAAGATTGTTGAGAAACGTAAACTGACGCATATTAAAGTGGGCTTGATTGATATAGATGGAATTATGCGCGGAAAGTATATGAGTCGTGAGAAGTTCTATTCCTCTCTTGAACATGGTTTTGCATTTTGTGATGTTGTATTAGGCTGGGATTCTAATGATGAGGTTTATGACAATATTGAATATACAGGTTGGCATACAGGATACCCAGATGCACCTGCACGCATAATACCTGAAAGTTGTCGTGAACTGCCTTTTGAGGAAAATGGTTTATTTTTCTTATGTGAATTTACAGCACCTGCCGATACTATCTGTCCTCGTGGAGTATTACAGCGCGTTATTCAGAAAGCCAAATCAATGGGATTTCAG
>CAZWEA010000114.1:0-9283 GCA_964632635.1 uncultured Cocleimonas sp.
ATAATGTTTTAAACGCGGGAGCCAATAGAGTGATGGCACAAGTAGTTTTAGATTCATAACTACAAGAATAGTCCAATTCATATAAGGGAGTATGCTGAGGGATGATTTTGTTAATAATCATTATTTATAAACTGGTGTTCGGTGGTGAATAAAATGATTCATTCTTTCTAGTTTTCGTTTTAAATCCTGCTATAGCCCGCTATTAGCTGTTATTCACGCATCAATCTGAAAGACTTTGTTATATTTTTCTTTCACCACGAAGTTATGCTGAGATCTTAATTTTTTAAGTAGATAAAAATTCATATAAAAAAATAATTAAAATGAACTACGCTTCAACTATAGATAACAAAAATGAAGTTAAGATGAATCCAAGAATTTCTAAAGGCAATTTACACATTGATCAAGAGTTTTATAATCTTGTGGTAAATGATATTGTCCCTGGCACTCAGATAAATGCAGATGAATTTTGGCAGTCTTTAGATCGTATTCTTAATGATTTCATTTCTAAAAATAGTAGCTTATTAGAGAAACGTGATAATTTACAGGAACAAATTGATCAATGGCATATCCAACATAAAGGCAGGACAGATAATGCCAAAGAATATAAACAGTTTTTAATAGATATTGGCTATTTATCAAATAATAATATTCCTGATTTTAAAGTTAACACTAAAAACATTGATCCAGAAGTTTCAACAATTGCTGGGCCTCAACTCGTCGTGCCTATTAACAACGCTCGTTTTGCTTTAAATGCAACTAATGCACGCTGGGGAAGTTTATTTGATGCTTTTTATGGAACAGATTGTATTGAAAATAAAGGCTCAATGGCAAGGGAGGAAAACTACAACCCTAAACGAGGTGAAAAAGTCATTGAGTTGGCAAATGACTTTTTAGACATTGCGTTACCTTTAACAAAAGGTAAACACGGTCAGGTTTCTGCTTATAGCTTAATAAATAATAAAACTACTAACAAAAAAGATATTCAGATTTATCTCAGTAATGGGCATATCTCAGAACTTAAGCATAAAAAGGCATTTTGTGGTTATATTGATAAAGATTCCAGCTGTACTTTATTATTCAAAAATAATGGCTTGCATTTCGAAATTCAAATAGACCCTTGTAGCGTTACGGGAAAATCTTCGTTAGCTGGCATCAAAGATGTCATTCTTGAATCTGGTATTACTGTTATTCAAGATTGTGAAGACTCTGTCACTGCCGTCGATGCTCAAGATAAAATACAGGTATATAAAAACTGGCTTGGTCTTATCAAAGGTGATCTTGAGCATAGCTTTAAAAAACATGGAAAGGAATACACAAGAACGCTAAACCCTGATCGTAAATATTTAGACGCAGAGGGAAATCCTTTTTCTTTATCAGGTCGAGCGCTATTGATGATTCGTAATGTCGGACTATTGATGTCTACGGATACCGTTTTGTTTAAACAACAAAAAATTCCAGAAGGTATTTTGGACGGCATAATCAGTGCTTTAATTTTCATGCATGACTTTAACGGTAATACTAAATTTAAAAACTCTACTGCTAAAAGCCTTTATATCGTAAAACCAAAAATGCACGGTCCAGAAGAAGTAAAATTCACAGTAGATTTATTTTCTAGCATTGAAAAGGCATTAGGTCTTCCTGAAAACACCCTCAAAATTGGCATAATGGATGAAGAAAGGCGCACCACAGTCAATCTAAAAGCCTGTGTTTATGAAGCGAGAGATCGCCTTATATTTATCAATACGGGCTTTCTTGACCGTACGGGTGATGAGATCCATACCAGTATGGAAGCAGGTGCCTTTCTGCCTAAGCATGAGCTTAAAAAACAGGTTTGGATAAATGCTTATGAAGACTGGAATGTAGATATCGGTTTAGAATGTGGTCTGCAAGGCAAAGCACAAATTGGCAAAGGCATGTGGGCAATGCCCGATCAAATGGCAAAAATGGTAGAACAGAAAATCAACCACCCACTCTCTGGTGCAAACTGTGCTTGGGTTCCCTCACCTACTGCTGCGACTTTACACGCTATGCACTACCATCAGGTAAATGTTGCAAAAGTACAAAGAGAAATTACCAAACGACAACATGCAAAACTTGATGATATTTTAACTATACCTTTGATGCCATCTGACTATGTGCTTAGCGAAGATCAAATCATTGCAGAGCTTAATGACAATGCACAAAGTATTTTAGGGTATGTGGTTCGATGGGTTGACCAAGGCGTAGGCTGTTCTAAAGTGCCCAATTCACATAATATCGGATTAATGGAAGACCGTGCTACTTTAAGAATATCCAGTCAGATTCTGGCCAATTGGATACATCATAAAATATGCACTGAAAAGCAAGTGGTAGATGCATTTAAGCGCATGGCAATACTTGTCGACAAACAAAACAATTATGATTCGCTGTATTTACCGATGTCCCCTGATTGTAATGGGATAGCTTTTAATACTGCCCTTGATCTTGTTTTAAAAGGACGCGAGCAAACAAACGGATACACTGAGCCACTTTTACATCACAATCGAAAGATTAAAAAACATGAACAAGACTGATTCTTTGAATAACAAATCTTTAGCACTAAAACCTCCTCTGAGCCCCTTTTTTGATCTTAAACTTGAGCCTCATAAATACTTAGAAGTCTACTCAAGAGGGATAGAAGTTCTACGCTTGACTGCATTAAATAAAGGCACTGCATTTAGTCAGAAAGAGCGTATAGAATTAGGTATTGAAGGTCTGTTACCACCTGTTGTCGTGACCTTAGATGATCAAGTGATTCGACTTTACACTTCCTTCAAAACCCAAGCCAGTGATATTGCAAAATATCAGTTTTTAAGGGCTGTACAAGAACGAAATGAAGTCCTTTATTTCGCTTTGATTTCAAGACATTTAGAAGAAATGATGCCAATAATTTATACACCAACCGTTGGTAAAGCCGTACAAAAATACAGCGCGCTATACCGCTCCCCTAGAGGGTTAACCTTTACTGCAGAAAACATTAGCCGCTCAGACAATATCGTCAGTAACTATCCGTGGAATGATGTACGGATGATTGTCGCCACTGACTCATCTGCCATTCTAGGTATTGGTGATCAAGGCCACGGAGGTTTAGCAATTTGTATTGGGAAACTGGCTCTTTACACCGCAGGTGGTGGTCTAAGTCCTTTTAACACACTGGCGGTAAATCTTGATGTTGGAACAGAGCGAGAAGATTTAATTAATGATCCAGGTTATCTAGGTGTTCCTGAAAAACGTCTTAAAGGTGAGGCTTACTTTCAGATGCTAGATAAATTTGTCGATTCTGTAAAAAAGCGCTGGCCCAAAGCGATTATACAATGGGAAGACTTTGCCAAAGATGTTGCCTTTGCCGTATTAGAACGCTATCGCGATAAAATTCCTAGCTTTAACGATGACATTCAAGGCACAGGTGCTGTTGTCTTAGCGGGCTTACTCAGCGCCTGTCATTTAAAGAATGAGAAACTCTCTGAGCAACGTATTATTGTTGTCGGAGCAGGTGCAGGCGGTGTTGGTGTAGCAAAAGTAATTCAAGACGGTTTAGTCCATGAAGGTTTAAGTCGTGAGCAGGCACGCCGTCAAATGTTTATTATGGATGAATTTGGCTTAGTGGTTGAAGGAATTAGTCCTGATGCTTATAAAAAACCTGTAATGCAGTTTGTAGAAAGCTACCAAGACTGGAACATAGAGACTAAAATCCCGACATTACTTGATGTTATTCATCATGCCAAACCAACCATAATTTTGGGGCTTACAGGTGTTTCTGGTCTATTTACTCAAGACGTTATTGAAGGTGTTGCAAAACACAATAAAACACCTATTATTTTTCCATTATCAAACCCAACCTCAAATGTAGAAGCAATTCCTGAGGATATTTATAATTGGTCTGCCAAATTTGATAGCCAACCAATTGTAGCCTCAGGAAGCCCCTTCCCTAATGTAGTTATTAACGGTCAAAGCCATATCATCGGACAGGGTAATAATGCCTTTATTTTCCCAGGGCTTGGTTTTGCAAGTGTCTTAGCTGAGTGTGAAACGATTAGTGACGCGATGATTATCGAATCCGCCTATGCATTATCAGAATATACTCTTGAACATTACAGTTGTGAGAAAAGAATCTATCCCCCTATCAACGACTTACAGAATGTTAGTCGAGTGATTACTAAACGTGTACTTAAATTGCTTATTGGAGAAGGTAATATAAATAACTCAGAATTAGAAAGTGCTGATCTAGATGACTTAATTAATACGCATTCTTGGCAGGCTGAATATCTTCCTTTTGTAGCTAGAAATATTAGTTAGGTTTTTTAGCGGTAACACTTATACGCCAATCATTACCTACCGCTCGAATATCCTGAATGTTCAGCTCTAACTTATCTTGCATTTTATCAACGCCAGTAAAATCTAATAGACCGCGTGCATCTGAACCCATAAAGTTTGCTGCGACATAAATAATGATTTCATCTACTAAATGCTGTTGAATCAAGGCTCCACAAAGTGTTGAGCCTGCTTCAACGTGAACTTCATTAAAGCCTTGTTGTGCCAGTTCCTGTAAGGCAATTTTTAGAGGTATACGACCTTCTTCTGTCTTTTTCAACGCGATTATTTTTGCACCTGAAGATTCTAAGTCTTTAACTTTCTCTGGCTGTTCCTCAATGCTTTGTTTTGCAGTCATCACCGTTGTGTTGCCTTCTAAGTTGAATAACTTTGCCTTTGAAGGTGTTTGCAAATTAGTGTCGATAATAACTCGTGTCGGTTGGATTACATCGCCATCAATACCAAGGTCATCGGCTGATAAACGCACATTTAAGGAAGGGTCATCAGCTAAAATTGTACCAATGCCTGTCAGAATCACGTCTGCACTGGCACGTAATCGTTGTACATCTTGGCGTGCCTCCAGCCCTGTTATCCATTGGCTTTCACCCGATGCCATTGCTGTTTTACCATCAAGGCTCATGGCAAGTTTAACGCGAACCCAAGGTAAGCCTTGCTCCATGCGCTTGATAAAACCTAAGTTTAAGGCTCTAGCTTGTTGTTCTTGTATACCAACTTCAACATCAATACCAGCATCTCTTAAGCGTTGAATTCCCTGCCCTGAAACCTGTGGATTAGGATCTTGCATTGCAATAACAACACGGGAGACTCCAGAATCAACTAGTGCATTTGCACAGGGAGGCGTTTTACCCGTATGAGAACAGGGTTCCAGTGTGACATAAGCTGTTGAACCCTGTGAGTTTTGGTGCTTTTGTAGTGAGTTTAAAGCATTGATTTCGGCATGTGGTTGCCCTGCCCGTTTATGCCAGCCTTCGCCTATGATTTGATTGTTTTTAACAATTACACAGCCTACGCGTGGGTTTGGATGTACGGTGTATTGTCCTTTTTTAGCTAAAGATAGCGCTCGCGACATATAGACTGAGTCAGATGAATTCATTCTGATCCGGGTAATTCAATTTGACGTTTCTTTAGTTCAGGGCTCGGGCTGTTTTCCAAACCCTCAATGGCTTCAATAAATTCACCAATATCATTAAAGTCGCGATAAACAGAAGCAAAACGGATATAGGCAACATCATCGAGCTTGCGTAGTTCTTCCATCACATATTCACCAATCAGGCTGGTTTTGACTTCAGTACAATCACTGCCTTTTTCACAATGAAGAATACGTTTTTGAATCTCAATAACGGCCCTATCTACTGCCTTAACACTGACAGGACGTTTCTGCGTTGCTCGCATTAAACCTGCGCGCAATTTATGTTCGTTAAAGGGCTGTTTTTCGCCACCTGATTTGATCACAGGTGGCATATTAAAAACAGCATATTCGAAGGTACTAAAACGTTCTTTACAAGAAATACACTCTCTTCGACGACGCACTTGATCGCCATCATTCGCTAAGCGCGAATCAACAACCCGAGTATCATCATGTCCACAAAAAGGGCAATACATACAATTTACTTGTATACTGGAAGACGTTTACAAATTTCAGAAACTTTTTCACGCACTTCATCAATCACTGTTTGATCATTTTCATCTTTAACGATTGACTCTAGTACATCACAAATCCAATGGGTTAATTCAACACTTTGCTCTTCATTAAAACCACGTGTGGTAATAGCAGGTGAGCCAATGCGAAGGCCACTGGTTACAAATGGTGACTGTGGGTCATTTGGAACAGAGTTTTTATTTACGGTAATATGCGCGTTACCTAAAGCTGCATCTGCCACTTTACCTGTTAAGCCTTTATCAACAAGGTCTAACAAAAACAAATGATTGTCAGTACCTCCAGAGACGATATTAAAACCACGCTCAATAAAAGTCTTCGCCATTGCCTGTGCGTTTTTCACAACTAGCTGTTGGTAGGTTTTGTATTCAGGCTCCATCGCTTCTTTAAATGATACAGCCTTAGCTGCAATAATATGCATTAATGGACCGCCCTGTGTTCCTGGGAATACAACTGAGTTTAGTTTTTTCTCAATTGCTTCATTGGCTTTCGCGAGGATAATGCCACCACGTGGGCCACGCAATGTTTTGTGCGTAGTTGATGTGGTGACATCAGCAATCGCCACAGGAGACGGATAAACACCTGCCGCTACTAAACCAGCAACATGCGCCATATCAACAAAAAGAAAAGCACCCACTTCATCAGCAATATCACGAAAACGTTGCCAATCGACAATACGTGAATACGCCGAAAAACCAGCCACAATCATTTTAGGTTTATGTTCACGTGCTAATGACTCGACCTGATCATAATCAATTTCACCCGTATCATTATTTAACCCATATTGAACGGCGTTATAAATTTTACCTGAGAAGCTAACATGCGAACCATGCGTTAAATGCCCACCATCTGATAATGACATACCTAAAATCGTATCACCTGGCTCACACAAAGCCATGTAAACTGCAAGGTTAGCAGAAGAACCAGAGTGTGGTTGTACATTGGCATAGTCAGCTCCAAAAAGTTCTTTAACACGATCAATTGCCAATTGCTCTGCTATATCAACATATTCACAGCCACCGTAATAACGTTTAGAAGGATAACCTTCAGCATATTTATTTGTCAGTACCGAACCCTGTGCTTCCATCACTCGTGGGCTTGTATAATTTTCAGAGGCGATCAATTCAATATGATCTTCCTGACGTTGTACTTCCGATGCAATTGCGTTTGCAAGTTCTGGGTCGTAACTTGCGATAGTCATGTCTTTTGAAAACATTGATTTTAACTCCTGAAAAACTGTAAATAAATTGAGGTCTCAACGTGTGGTAATTGAAAATATGATCGTTATGATAACTTACTTTTGAGTAGCTACAAGTATCTTCTTGATCAATTTTGGGCCTTCATAAATTAAACCTGTATACAGCTGCACTAAGTCAGCACCAGCATCTAATTTATCCTGTGCATCTTTAGCTGAAGAAATCCCACCCACACCAATAATAGGGATTTGATCTTTAAGGTATTTATGAAATTCACGAATAACCCGTGTCGACATATCTCGAACAGGTTGACCACTAAGTCCACCTGCTTCATCACCATGCTGCATACCATCTACAGCATCGCGTGATAGTGTCGTATTTGTAGCAATTAGACCATCCATATTATTTTCTAACAATGATTCTGCAATACCTTTAATCTCTTCATCATTTAGATCAGGTGCCACTTTAATTGCAAGGGGAATATATTTCTTAAACTCAAGCGACAGTTTCATCTGCTCATTCTTAATTGCGGATAATAAATTATTGAGTTCTTTACCATATTGTAAGGTGCGAAGCCCCGGCGTATTCGGGGATGAAATATTAACTGCAATATAGTCGGCATAGCGATAGGCCTGCCTAAGGCCTATCAAATAATCTTGATTCGCATCCTCAACGGCGGTATCAAAATTCTTACCAATATTGATTCCAATAATACCGTTAAACCCAGAACCTCTAATTTTATTTACATTTAAAATTAAAGCATCAACACCGTGATTATTAAATCCCATGCGATTAATTATTGCTTTGGCACGTGGTAGCCGAAACAACCTTGGTTTTGGATTTCCAGGTTGCGCTCTTGGTGTTACAGTTCCGATTTCGACAAAGCCAAAACCAAGATTTGAAAGTGCTTTAATATGCTGTCCATTTTTATCTAGACCAGCAGCTAAGCCTACTTTATTAGGGAATTCAATTCCCATTACTTTAATATTCTGATTCTCCACCTTTGGTTTAAGCAGAGTAAGAATGCCGATACTATCCAAAATCGAAAGTAAGTTCAAAGTGAAATAGTGGGATACTTCAGCAGGTAAAAGGAAAAGTAAGGTTTGAATAATTTTGTACAATGGTGTTGATACTCAAGTTTTGATTTTCTATGGATTTAGATAATAGGTTTGCGCTACACAATACAGTAAATATAGTGTTATTTGTAAAAATAAGTGAGAGATAAATGTATGGCACCCCCGTCATTTTTAGATGATTGTAAGGCTACAATGCCGCAGCTGAGTGAAACAGACAACAGAATGTTTTCATTCCTTTATTTTAACCATACAACATAAGGCATCCCCCCCTTTATTACACAATTAGTACAAAAAAACAAATAGACATTTACCATTATTATGGTGAGAATATCAAAATGAAACACGGTGAAAAATTTAATACCATTACCCATTTTCTAGCGGCTGTAATGGTATTACCAGGAATGATTTATCTAATATTTCTTGCCTCAGAGACTGCTGACCCGTGGAAAATCACCAGTGTTGCTATTTATGGTACAACGCTATTTGCTCTGTATTTTTCATCTACTATTTATCATGGGCATAATGGTCGTTTTAAAAAGCTTTTTCAGAAATTAGATCATCTATCCATATACTTACTGATTGCAGGCACTTATACGCCCTTTATGTTGGTTACACTACGTGGAGCATGGGGGTGGTCAATTCTAGGAGTAGTATGGGGATTAGCAGTTGTTGGTATTGCTCTAGATACTTATCCAATAAAGAAAACAAAAAAAGAAGATAAGCGTACCCCTCAGCTAATCATCTATTTAATAATGGGTTGGTTAATAATAATTCCATTAAATACTCTGTCTGATCACCTTCATAGTAATGGACTGTATTTACTCGCTATTGGAGGAATATTGTATACAGTAGGCATTATATTCTACATTGTAGACTATCGTTTAAAACATGCTCATGGTATTTGGCATTTATTTGTTATCGGTGGTAGCACCAGTCACTACCTCTCAATTTTGGTTTATGTCATTTGATTTTTATACCGTGGTAGATAATTGCCTAAGGGTTTT
>CAZWEA010000115.1:0-9267 GCA_964632635.1 uncultured Cocleimonas sp.
TAGCGACAGTTTTTTCTGCGCTTAAATCTAATCGACTTAATCAGGTTCTCCTTAAACAACCACTGATTCCTCTTTGTTTGATACTGGGCGCTTACTGATCTATAATTTTAATAACAACTACAAGTTTTTACTTATCCGAATATAAGAGGCATAGCTTATATTCTATAAAGAAAAATATAAATTAAACATAAAAACTAACACAAACTTAGTGAAGGAAACTCATGAAAAAAATACTAATTTTAATTGCTGTACTTGTAATCGGATGGTTAGGAGCAACTTTTTATATTGGCAATAATATTGAAAGTGAGTCTCAAAAACTTATTAGCAATATGCAAGAAAAATACAAAAACATGGGAATGGAGCTAAAGGTCGACTTTAAAGAAAAGTCTTTCTTTAATTCTAAAGCAGAAATGACGTTTGACTATACAAGTCCAGAGTTAAAAAAGATGGTTTCTCTTTTTTATAAGTTGCCTCTTACAATAGACTATACAGTTGAACATGGTCCTCTCTTCTTTAAAGATGGTTTTGGTACTGGAATTAGTCGTATTCGAAGTGAAAAATCGATAGTTTCTTTTCTTAATGATGATTTAAAGAATGATTTTGGTTTAAGTGATAAGGATTTTGTTCTAAATACCGATTCAGTAATAAGTTTTAATAAAAACATGTCGACTAAAGCTTCAATGGCTCCAGTTAAATTTAATAATCCTGATAGTGATATTGGTATTGAAACTGCTCTATTTCAGGGTCAAAGCGATGTAAATCTAGATACATTGGCATCCACAGGTAATTTTTCACTTCCTTTCATTAAAGTTTTTAACCCTGATGATCCTTCTAAAGATTTTTACCATGCAGAAGGTATTACCATTGATTTTGATATTGAAAAATTTATTGCTGATGGTTTATACATTGGTGATATAAGTATAAAGACTAAGGAAATGACCTTATCTTCTATAGACTTTGAGGGTGAACTAAAATTTAAAGCTGATCTTGATATTAAGATTGATGAAGACCAAGATAAAAATATCAAGCTTGTCTATGCCGTTAATGCAGAGCATATAAAAGGTGATATTCCAGAAGAGTTGATCCCTTTTAAAATCAACCCTAAAAAAGCTGCAATTAATTTAACCGTTGAAGGATTAACGGCAAAAGGACTAATTGCATTTCAAAAGTATAGCCAAGAAGTCTCAAGTAAGTCTCAGAAACTTATAGAGAAAGTCATGAGTGCCGAAGGTGAAGACAGGAATGCAACATTAGCCGAGCTAGGTAACTTTCAACGGGAAATGCAGTCTAAGATGATAGATCTCGCTCAGGATTTGTTTGCACCAAAAAAAGGCAAGATTTCATATAATGTAAAGTTTGAAAATGATCAGAAAAAAATGAGCCATGCGAATGTAAATCTGGCATATATTGGTGATAAGTTTACGGGAAGTATGGTAGAAATTATTGAAAAGTTTAAAGAAAATCCTTTTGATCTATTTAAGTTAAATGTAGATCTGAGTGTTGATGACTCCTTGATGCAAGCTCTTCGCAAAGAGATGAGTGAAACTGAAAAAGAGAAAACTGATGCAGGTCTTAAGACTGGAATAGCTCAGGGCATCATTGTTAAGGGAGAGGATGGGAGTTATAAAGCTAAAGTTGATTATGAGCCTAATAAGTTGATTCTCAATGGTAAGGAAATGCCTGAAATGATTGATATGTTGAAAATGCTAAGTCAACATTAAGAGCTTATTATTTGAAGAGTAAAAATATATATGAGTTTTTTTAACTATTCATTTTTACTATCAGTTTTGTTAACCCTTATTGCTTGTGAAAGTAATAAGGGTTCTCAACATAATGATGTGATAGGTGACAGTAATCCGCAAAAGGAAGAGTTAATTCCTCTTGTTATACCTTCGTTATCATCGATATTACTGGCAGCAGAAAAGGAAAAAGGTTCGCCGCTTAGTGAGGCAGAAGTACTAAGTATCCGAGACAATAGCTCTTCAATATTAACGCCTAAAAGTGTTGTTGATACATTAGTAGAGAAACGCGGGCATGAAGACTTAGATCCAGAAAATGTTTGGAATGAATGGTTGATGTTTCGTGATCAACAAGGACTTTCAGTAGATGTAGATGGTGGTGCTCTTGTCATCGATAATCCATCGGGTAACCCTGATATGCGTGAGGCTGAAAAAAAAGCTAGGGCAAGCTTAGATCAGTTCAAGCGACTAATTAATGATTTATCTGAGATCAATCCCTTAATCAAGGTTCGTCTAGTAGAGAAAAATACTTCAGCTAGAATGTGGCTTATTGTTGATGAAGTTCACAAGGAAAGTTTTAGCGCACATTTGTTTGAAGTTCCATCTGATTTTGAGGAATATCAAGCAGGTACTCGCTTTGATATTCAAAATGATGAGATACTTGATTGGATGTTTAATAATGATGGTGAAGTTTCTGGTGCCTTTACTATTCGGGTTCAACGTACATCTATGACTGAAAGTGAGCGTAAAGAAATGGATGAATATATGGGTGTGACAAGCTACAAATAGACTAGCTTTCTACGCTATTATGTGTCAACTTTGAAAGTCATTACACTTGCTATACTTCTATGCAAATCTCTTAACTAATTAATTACATAATCGGCTATGAAAAAAATAATATCTTGTTTTCTTGTAGGCATTCTTCTTCTGCCATTATTTGCACAAGCTAAAAATAGTTTAAAGCAGTTTTCCCAGTTGAAAAATGCAGGGCTGTTGGTGATGAATAGCAACGGAACAACACGTGTTTCGCGTCGTTCTGAGAAATTATTTATTCCTGCATCAACCACAAAGCTGGTTACCGCATGGCTCGCATTAAGTCGATGGGGGGAGAGTTACCGTTTTAAAACTAATTTTTATTGGGTGCCACAAACACGTACATTAACCGTTCAGGGTAGCGGTGATCCTTTTCTGGTTTCAGAGGAAATTCAGAATATTGCTTATCAATTAAAGCAAAGAGGTATTCGTGAAGTGGATACCTTGGTTCTGGATAATTCATTTTTTCGGTCTGACTTAGTTATGCCTGGTACGGGGAAGACTAACAATCCATACGATGCAGTACCTTCAGCATTAGCCGCAAATTTTAATACAGTTTATCTAAAAAAAGTAGCTGGGAAAATACGCTCGGCTGAACCACAAACACCATTAACAAAATATGCTTTGAAAATGGCGAAGCGATTTAAAAAAGGCAAGCTTAGAGTGAATACGGGTCGTAATCCACGAGATGCAGAGCTTTACTTTGCTGAGATTTTCAGTGCAATTATGCATCTTAAAGATGTTAAAATAGTAGCTGGGAAAATCCCGAACCAGCCCCCTTTTTATGTACATACAAATAGAAAAAACCTTGGTGAGATGATTCGTCCTATGTTGAAGTACTCCACCAATTTTATCGCTAATCAGCTTATTTTAAAAATGAGCGCAGAACATTATCAACGCCCAGCAAATCGTGTCGATGTGGCTAGATATATGCAGGAAAAACTGAGTCATAAATTTGGCTGGAATAATTTTATTTTAAAAGATGGAGCAGGGCTATCACGTGCCAACCGACTATCGCCTCAGCAATTAATTGATGTTCTCGCAAGCTTTAAACAATGGAAACATCTACTGCCTGAAATAGAGCCTCGTATCTTTGCTAAATCTGGAACTTTAAACAAGGTTAGCACCTTGGCAGGATATATTGAAAACAAGGGTAATTTAGAGCCATTTGCATTGATGATGAATCAAAGTGTACCGTATAGACTACGTAATCGAATCGCTAGAGAGCTAGCTAAAAGGTAGGCTTACTATATGGTCTCAACGTTATCTAATGGCACCCCCACCTTATTTTCAATATTGTGACGGAGCGCTTTGGATTATTTTCTAACTTGCAAAGTCATAGGAAGCTTTCCCTTAGGACGTAACGTCAGCCGACATTCATGTGATACATTTGCATTACTTGGTAATGTTAAGCGAAAGCGCTGTGCAATAATAGATATCGCAAGTACTGATTCTGTAATGCCGAAGCTTTTGCCAATACAGACTCTAGGGCCTGCACTAAAAGGAATATAACTAAACTTTTTTGGCTTCTCTGCGCCAGGTAAAAAACGTTCTGGAATAAAGTGATCAGGAAACTGCCATAACTTCTTATGACGGTGGATTAACCATGGCACAATGAGCATTAACGAGCCAGCGGGTACTTTCTTGCCACGAATCACATCGTCTTTTAAAGCTTGCCGTGACAAAATGGGTACGGGTGGGTAGAGGCGCATGGTCTCATCTAAAATGGCTCGAGTATAATGAAGCTTATCAACGTCTTCAAATGTAGGCATTCGTCCCTGCAATACTTCATCAAGTTCTTGGTGTAGTTTTGACTCAACGGTTGGAGATTGTGAGATTAGATACCATGTCCATGATAAAACGTTTGCTGTAGTCTCATGGCCTGCCATAAACAAAACGATTAATTCATTTCGGATTTGTTTGCGTGTCATTAAGTCTAAGCCATCTTTGGATTGATTCGCTTTAATCAACTCGGCAACCATGGTGCCGTCTTGCCCTTCTTTTTCCGCTAATGCAATGATGGCATCGACTGCATTATGGATGGTTTTAGCTGCTTTTCTCGCTTTACCAATTTTAGCATTCACGTTAGGCATCCAATCAGGTAGCCCTAAAAAGTTTGATAATGCCATTTGTTTTACTACAGATTGGTAATCAGCAAAAGCAGTGACAACGGCTTCACTATTTTCTGCTCCCAATTTTTCACCAAATAGGGTGCGGGCGATCATTTCTGCCGCTAGCTTCGCCATTTCAGTGTGTACTTCTAGGTTTGTACCATCTCCACGTGACTGCCAATTTTGTGCCATTTCTTCAATAGTGGAAATCATAATTTTGCTGTAAAGCTTAATGTGATCACTATTAAATAATGGTGTTTGAATTTTTCGTCGAGAAGCCCAAGTTTTACCGTCGCTGATAAATAAACCATCACCTAATAATGGTTCCAAAGCGCGTTTCATTTGTGGGCTTTTACGCTCATAGTTGTCTTTGTTTTCTACAAAAACATAGCGAATAATATCAGGGTGGTTAGCAATAAATACATGTTGTTTAAGGATTTTTTGTGACATGAATTCACATTCGAATGAATCCTCGTCCCACATTGAGAGTAGATCATTACGCGCATAATAAAGCGCTTGAAAAGCATTGATCTCTTTTTCATGCCGCTTAGGATAAGGGGGCATAAAATAATCATCGGGATTTGAGAGTGACTCAGTTGTCATATTTTCTTCCTGATTTTTCGAGCCTAGGCTCGCAATAGGATGCTATCTTATAGACGGGAATGGCTACGTCAATCATTCTCTCGTGAATATGTTGACTTGTTGATTTAGATGAACTTTGATGTGATTAATAAGATTCTTTAAATATGATTTTGTTGTCGCTTATTTGCCTTGCCTTGTTTGGTCTTTTTGTTCTTATGAAGTAGCATTTGAAGGGAGCCTTTTTGCTTTGACCGTATATAGTCTTTTTCAAGGCAAGCTTCTATTTCATTTATAGGGCAGTTTAACTCATTCACTAAAACGTTATAAATTAGTTTATACAGGCGCGCTAAAGATATTTTCCAAGTGCTGTTTTCCCGATTATGAAAAGAGTCTGTCAGTGTTAAAAATCGTTTAAAAGCAGAAGTAATTTGATTTACATTGTTATCTTCAAGGTGCGTACCAAGAATTAATGGAAGGGTGTACTTGAAGCGCCCCGAGTTCGCAATCATATCCCAGTAACGGGCAAAGCGCTTAATGCGCTGCATTTCATTGAAACTAATATCTTTGCTGCTAAGTATGGTATACGGTGGTGTTGTGCTATAGCGCATTTGATACTTCTTCGTATGCCGATTTAATGGTGCGCCTCTCAATCGTTTTAAAATGCCTAATTGTATTTCTTGAGGTTTGAGAGCCACAAGTTGATCAAAGCTGTGTGCGAAATTCTCTAGGGTGTCTTCAGGTAGTCCAAAGATAAGATCGGCATGAATATAAGCGCCTGTGTTTTGTCTTAACCAAAGTAAATTTTCTCGGGTCTTTTCGTTATCTTGTTTACGGCTGATCAATGCTTGAATTTTTGGGTCAAATGTTTGTACGCCGATTTCGAATTGTAATGAGTTATCTGGAAACAACTTTAGTGTTTGTTTAAGCTTTTCTGGAAGATTGTCGGGAATGACCTCAAAGTGCAGATATAAGTCTTCTGTCATCCGCGCTAAAAAAAATTCTAAAATAGCCACACTAGTACTGACTTTAAGGTTAAAAGTGCGATCAATGAATTTAAAATTCCGTGCGCCTTTATCAAACAGTTTTCCCATCTCTATCAAAAAAGCATCAAGGGCAAAAGGTTTAGACGTTTTATCTAAAGAGGATAAACAAAATTCACATTTAAAAGGACAACCGCGAGAAGCTTCTACATAAATCAGGCGATTACGAATATCTTCCTCGTCATAGAAAGGATAGGGTGATGCTAGTTTGTCCAGTGATTCTGACTCACCATCAATGATTTTATTTAAGGGTGTTTTTCCATCAAGTAACTGCTCACAAAGCTTTCTAAAACTGACTTCTCCTGCACCTTTTATAGTGTAGTTTGCGAAGTTCACTATTTCAGGTTTATCAGGTAAGTGACTTACTTCAGGTCCACCCAGAACAATCACAATTTCAGGGGCAATTTGTTTAATAAGTGCAACGGTTTCAGTTGTTTCACTGATGTTCCAAATATAAACACTAAAACCTATGATTTTTGGCTTAAGGGCTAGTAGTTGTTCAACTACATCTATAGGGCGCTCATGAATGGTAAATTCTTGAATCCGTGCCTGTGGTTGTAAATCTCCTAAATTCGCAAGTAAATAGCGTAAACCGAAAGCACTATGAATGAATCGTGCATTTAGCGTGCTTAGAATAATATTAGAAGACGATAATGACATTGGAATCTTGTAAAAAGAGGGGGGGTGCCATTATCACTGTTCAGAGGGTGAAAATCTAGGATAAGCGTATTGACTAGTAATATACTATTTTGAAGCTCATTATTTTGATACCGTTGATCAAGTCTTGGTAAGTTATCGTGTCTTTCTTTGATTAATATAGGATTTTTGATAAAAATGATAGGGAAGAGGGTTAAATTTTGGATAGAGAATCAACTATTGGAATAATTAGTTCTGCACGTGAGTCATCTGAATACTGTGTGAAACAGGGGGCTATTCTTGTTGAATGTGTTGACCTTCATGAAGCTGATATTCCTTTGGGGGTGACTGACTGCAAGTTTGGTAAATGGCTCGAATCACATCGGGTCGGACTAAATAATTTTATTTGGTATATGGACTTACAAAAATCATTTGATAAGTTTCATAAGGTTTACTGTGAGCTCTATTATGGCGCAGTTAGAAAGTATAACCCTAAGACTAAGGATCAACTTGAACAATGTTTTATGCGTTTAAAGATTGAGAGTAAAATACTCTCTTCGAAACTTGATGGTGTTAAAAACCAATTGCTTGAGTTATCTGATACAGATTTTAAAGAACGATATGCTATTCCTG
Source organism: uncultured Cocleimonas sp. (assembly GCA_964632635.1). Classification (GTDB taxonomy): domain Bacteria; phylum Pseudomonadota; class Gammaproteobacteria; order Thiotrichales; family Thiotrichaceae; genus Cocleimonas. Next base: position 7,555 of record CAZWEA010000115.1, read on the forward strand.
AAATAAAAATTACAGCGAAAGAGTTAATTGAAAAACGTCGCCTAATACTGAAAAAGTGCCATCAAAATATTAATTTCCCATCTGTAATTTCTGAAGCTGATTTATTAAAGGAAAGAAAGAATAAATTGCAGCAGAAAAATGGGTGTGATCAAAAAATAATAAATATTAATTTACAGAGATTGGATGAGAAATTAGCACTTTTAAGTCAACAAGTTGCTTAAATGTATTAACTGAAATTCAAAGTTAGCAGTATTAGTTTAAACTAATTTTTTTAAAAAATGCCCGAATAATCGGGCATTTTTATTTTCTAAGAAAGTACTTGAATGTATTAACGATCGGATAAGGCCTTCATAAAGTTAATAATATCATCTTTATCCTGTTGAGTTTCAAAGAAGTCCTGACGTGTGTATTGAGTGAATACTGTTTCTTGCACTTCGGCATCTCTGTTATTTGACAACGTACCATTGTAAAAATCAACCACTTCTTCTAGGGTGGCAAATGAACCGTTATGCATATAAGGCGCAGTTTCTGCAATATTACGTAAACCGGGTACTTTAAAACGTCCTTTATTCGCATTGGGTGGATTCGTACTATGCGGTCCCTGTGTCACATCAGCAGAAGCAGAGCCTGCTCCAAAGTCCTGAAAACTTGAGTTAGTGACTAATAATGGATTGCCATCTTGGCTTGGAACACCAATATTTTCATACTCAAAGTTGGTAAACATCTGCGCACCCAATAAGTTATCAGGGGTTAAATGACAATCCGTACAACCACCATTTCTAAAGAGTCTTTCTCCATTGGCTTCGCTGGCAGTAAATGATTCTGTTCCCGCTTGTACTGCGTCCCACTTAGAGGTAAAGGGTGAAAATATTCTACTACGCTCAAAGGCTGCTATTGCTTCGGATACTTGGACAAAAGCGGTACTAACATTATCCAGTGAGTTAGCCCCAAAGACAGCTCTAAAGTCGTTAGCGTAATCTGCATTGTTTATTTTAGCAATTAGCGTGGCTTGATCTGGATTGCCCATTTCTACAGTATCTAAGAAAGGCTGTCTTGCTTGCTCTTCTAGTGATTCAGCACGCCCATCCCAAAATTGACCACCGACTAATTTACCGCCAAGTTTAGTGAATGTATCAGGTATATGAGCCGTGTAGCTCGCGGTAGGGGTATTGCGTCCACCAAAGTCGCTGAGATCAGCACCTTGAGAAGTGGTGTTATCAGCACGAACATCACTAAAGGCTCCACTCGTAATATCATGACAGGTTGCACAAGATTGCCCTATCGGTGTCGATAAGTTTTCATCAATGAAAATTTTCTCACCGAGTGCAACTAGAGCACTTGGTGATGTATTTGTACTTACTTTAATCCCTACTCTGGCACTTCCTGGAATGCTGCTGCTGTTTACTCTTGCTGTGACTGTAATGGCCGAAATATCTTGATTAGTCTGCAAAGTAGCAGAATAACTACCATTATTATTATCGGTGACATTAAGAGTTTGACCATCTGATGATGCCAATGAGACATTACTGCCCCCAGCGTTTAAATTATTGCCACTACTATCTTTTAGTTGAACAGTAATAGTGGTATTGGTGCGACTAGCTTGGTTAACAAATGGATGGGCAATACTGATTGTACTGCGGCTGGGGTCAACTGAACCTGTTGGAGTTGGAGTTGGAGTTGGAGTTGGAGTTGGAGTTGGAGTTGGAGTTGGAG
>CAZWEA010000116.1:0-9145 GCA_964632635.1 uncultured Cocleimonas sp.
GGGGGGTGCCATATGAATACTTATATGAGGAATTTACCCTCTGTACCTGTTTCTTGGATACTAACATGTTAGAATGTTTTGCTTAAGTTCTATCCACAAGCCCTAGTTTTTGCTACTGTTCATCTTCTTCATAAACCCTCGTGAATTTTTTATTATGACGCAAATTATTGCAGTGGCTAATCAAAAAGGTGGTGTTGGTAAAACGACTAGCAGTGTTAATCTGGCAGCTTCTTTGGCGGTAGTTAAACGTAAAGTTTTAATTATTGATATGGACCCACAGGGCAATGCGACCACGGGCGTCGGTTTGGATAAACATAATTCACCCGTTTTACTCAGTGATGTTTTGCTTGGCGATGCTAAGGCGATAGATGCGGTTCAAGCTGTGCCAGATACGACGATTGATGCGTTAGCGGGTGGACCTGATTTGACAATTGCTGAATTTCAAATGATGAGAATGGATGAGCGCGAGTATCGCTTGCGTGAGGCTCTTTCAGGGATTAAAGATAATTACGATTACATTATTATTGATTGTCCACCTTCACTGAATATGTTGACGGTGAATGCTCTAGTTGCCGCAACAGGTGTATTGATTCCAATGCAGTGTGAGTATTATGCATTAGAAGGTTTATCGGCTTTGGTGGGAACCATTGATACGATTCGTGAAAACTCAAACCCAAAGTTAGAAATAATTGGTTTATTAAGAACCATGTATGACCCACGAAATAATCTCGCGCGTGATGTCTCTAAACAGCTTTCTCAATATTTTGAAAAGACACTGTATAACACGTCTATTCCTCGAAATATTCGACTTGCCGAAGCACCTAGTCATGGTCAACCCGTCTTGTTATATGATAGACGTTCCAGTGGTGCTTTGGCTTATTTATCATTAGCTGCAGAAGTGTTAAGAAAAGAAGCCGCTCGCAAAGCAGCCTAGTACTTAGTCGTGTTTAGTCATGTATAAACGAATAAAAAAATCAGGGGAAGAACAAAATGGTTAAGAAACCAGGATTAGGTCGTGGACTCGATATGCTGTTAAGTTCAGCAGCAAAAAATAACAATTCGAATGCTGATACAGAGCTTAAAAATTTACCCGTTGAAAAAATTGTAAAGGGTGAATATCAACCCCGCTTAAGCATTGACCCTGATGCCTTGCAAGAACTTTCGGAATCAATTAAAGCACAAGGCTTAGTTCAACCTGTTGTAGTGCGTCGTTTAGACAGTGGTGTATATGAATTAATCGCAGGTGAGCGTCGCTGGCGAGCATCACAAATGGCAGGCTTACACACTATCCCTGCAATTATTAGGGATATTCCTGATCAAGCTGCTGCGGCAATGTCGTTGATTGAAAATATTCAACGCGAAGATTTAAACCCACTAGAAGAAGCGATTGCAATGAGTCGTCTCATTGCAGATTTTGGTTTAACTCATCAACAAACAGCAGAAGCCGTAGGGCGTTCTCGTGCAGCAGTAAGTAACTTACTGCGTTTATTGGATTTGGAAGATACCACCAAAGAGTTGTTAGATTCAGGTCAATTAGATATGGGTCATGCGCGCGCATTGTTAGCATTATCTGGATCTGAGCAAATTGATACAGCGAAAAATGTCGCCAAGAAACAGCTTTCAGTACGTGAAACAGAACGACTGGTAAAAAGACTAACAAGTACTGACGATAACGGTAAAACGAAAATCCCTGCAAAAAAATCATTAGAAGTACAAAAGCTGGAAGACTCCCTATCTGAAACCCTCGGTGCTAAGGTGAATATTCAATACAATAATAAAGGCAAGGGTAAAATAGTGGTTGAATATAATAATCTGGATGAGCTGGATGGGATTTTAGAGCATATTAAGTAAGTTCTATGTTCTTTTAATTGTGTTTTATCAATGCTTTAAACTAGCAAAGTAATCATGATTTCTTGCTGTTCTCCTTAAAGAGAAATTTATGACAACTAAATATGTTAGTTTATTAGCATTGTTATTCCTGCTTTTCGGATTTGCTATTAGTAGCTTCTGGAATTCATTACATAACCCAATGAAGCCCATGTATATTGAGCTATTCAATGAAACTGAGGAGATAATTCCTTCTATCGAAATTGAACATGGTGGCAATGGTCTACAAGAGAAAATCATGGTGTTGCAATTAAAGCCGAATGAAAGTCGCATGCTTGTACTAAATCATAAACCAGGGATGGGATTTAATATTGCGGTTAATTATGCGCATGCAGAAAAAACAGAAATCTGCACAGGTAAAAATAAAGATTATTGGTATCTAAAAGAGACCATTACAAAATTTGGAATATATACGACACTGATTCGATAGTTGTGCTTATTTGTACCAACGTATAGGTACTTGCTCTATCCATTGAAATTGCTCAGTGGAACTGCCGCAACCTCCACAACTTGAACCACAGGACGCCGAGATTTCCCTGGCTTTACCCTTGTTTATCCAGTAACTGATCGCGAGTTTGGCAGATTCATTACTGACATCAAAATGATTAGCCACATCTGTCAGAGTGACAGTATTTCTCTTTTTAAGGTAGCTGCGAATTTCTCCTAGTATCATGTTGAAATTGCCACTTTTTCTGTGTTTGTCATTTTTTTACCTGCTAGAAGAAGCGTATAAATCACTATTGCAAATAATACAAAAATAATAGCAGTCCAGATTAGTGACTGGGTTGGGTGGGCACTAAATGTTCCAAGTTGATAGAAAAGGACTGCAATGGCATAGCCTAAGCCTGTGCTCCAGCCTACTCCCATTAGTGTCCAGCGGGTGCCAACTTCTCGGTACATGGCACCCGTTGCGGCGACACAGGGAAAATACATCAAGATGAATAGTAAATAGGCAAAGGCACCAATTTTCCCATCGAAACGTTTGACCATTGCACCAAAGGTTGAAGCGCTGACCTGTTGTTCTTGTGCAGCTTTTTCAAGGTCAGTAGTGTTGCTAACAGCCCCAAGACCCAGTGGGTCCGTAATATTATTTAATGCAGACATCATATTTGTTGGAATGGTGGAAAATGCTGCTAGCAGGCTTTGACCTAATTCAAACGGTTCTTCTTGTTGAGGTGCTTGTTCTACCTGGTCAATCTTGCTATACAAAGAATCCAATGTTCCTACCACGACTTCTTTGGCAAGTAATCCTGTGATGATACCGACAGTTGCTGGCCAGTTGTCTTGGTGAATTCCCATCGGCGCAAAGATGGGTGTAACCATCTTTGCGGTAGCACTTAATACGGATTTTTCAGTATCCTGATTTCCAAAACTCCCATCTGTACCAATACTATTGGCAACATTGATAACCATCACGACTAGCACAATGATTCTTCCTGCACCAAGGATAAACCCCTTGAGTTTATTCCATGTATTGATCAGTACATTTTTGAGGCTGGGAATTTGATAGCCAGGTAACTCCATAAAGAAGTCATCTGCCTCACCTTTTAATATTGTTTTTCTTAGCAGGAATCCTGTCGCAATGGCAAAAAATATGCCGAGTAGATAAAGTAAAAAAACTATATTCTGGGCTGATTTTGGAAAGAAGGCTGATGCAAACAACACATAAACTGCTAAGCGTGCACCACATGACATAAAAGGTGACATCATTACCGTGATAATACGTTCGCGTTGGCTATCCAAGGTTCGGGTCGCCATTATCCCTGGGACATTACAACCAAAGCCTACAATCAATGGTACAAAAGCTTTACCTGAAATTCCCAGACGGCGCATAAAGCGATCCATAACAAATGCTGCGCGGGACATGTATCCAGATTCTTCCAGTAGGGTGAGGAATAAGAATAGGGCGCCAATAATTGGGATAAAGGTCGCAACAACCTGAATACCACCGCCAACTCCATCAGCGATTAACGTGTTTAACCACTTTGGGGAGCCTAATGATTGCAATAGATGGCTTGCTCCATCGACCAGTAATGCACCGGTAGCCATATCGAAGAAGTCAATCAGGGCGCCGCCAAAGTTAATGCTAAAAAGGAATAGAAGGTACATTAATGCAAGGAAAATTGGAATGCCTGTCCAGCTACCTAATATCCATTTATCCAGCTTGTCAGAATAGGTGCGGCTGATTTTTCCGCGTTTGATAATCGCTTTATGTGCTAAGTTTTTAGCATATTCAAAACGTCCATCTGCAAGCAGAAAATTTAATTCATCACCTGTTTCTTTTTCAATGTTTGCTTTTAGGCCAATATCTTTTTGCAAGAAATCAATGGCTTTTTCTCGTGTATAGCTATCATCCTGCTGTATTTCAAGCAAGACACTTTCAAGTTCTGCTGGATACTCCACACGAATATTCTTTTGTGAACCAATATCAAATTCTGTAATAGACTGACAAAGTAGTTCTAACTCTTTATCTTTCTTTAGTGAAACAGAAATAACAGGACAACCTAATTCTTCTGCGAGTAAAGATTGTTTAATCTTCATATTTCTTTTATTGGCAACATCCATCATATTTAACAATACAATGGTGTTTACGCCCTGTTCACGTATTTCCGTGCTTAGAAACAGACCGCGCTCAAGCGTACTGGCATCGATTATATTGATAAAAAGGTAATCAGGGTGTTCATGCAGGAAATTGCGAGTTATTTGTTCATCAACAGAAGTTTCACCACCATCAAGCATGTAGACACCTGGTAGATCAACGACTTTATAATGTTGCTCGTGGTACTTAAACTTACCTTCTTTACGTTCAACCGTAACGCCTGGCCAGTTGCCAGTACGTTGGCTGGATCCTGTCATGCGGTTAAACAGGGTTGTTTTACCAGAATTAGGATTACCAATTAGTGCTATTTTATGGATTGGTTTAAAACGTTCTGTAGTGTTTTTTTCATGATTAGCAGTGTTATCACAGCAGGTTTTCATGAAATGACCTTATGAACCATAATTTTATTGGCAATACTGTGGCCCAAGCTAATGCGACTATTGCCGTTGCCAAGTACGATATCACCTCGACGATTTCTTAAGACTTCAATATCATTTCCCGTAACCAAGCCCAAGCCCATTAAGCGTAGTAAGGTTTTACTATTGGTTTCAATAGCAGCTATATGGAGATAAGATGATTCTTTTGCCATAGAAAGGGGGTGTGTTTTAGGCATTATGGGGGAATCCTTGTAAATCTAATTAGTAATGGTTCTCAATTATATAAGTAAGTTTATATTAGTGCAAATGATTATCATTTGACATATATCAAATGCCAGTGAATTTATTGTGAAGTAACCGTGTTTATGCAATTATTAGAGTCCAACTACCAGATAAAAAATGCGGATATGGATGCTGAAATAATTCTCTTTATGACAAAAAAAGATCAGGCTGATTTTTTAACATTTGCTAAAAAGTATATTGATTCGACGGATATCAGCGAAACAGCTTGTAGATTAGTAGTAGGAGAGTGCGAATTATTACTGACACCATCAAAAATGAAACATAATGTGATGGTAACAGGTAAGTTCGAAATACGCTTAGGGCCTTCAGAAAGTGCATGTAAAGATCAAGAGCGCGCTAAAAAAACATTTCGCAAGCTTAGAAACTATATTAAAAAACAATATTGGAGCAGGTTGGCATATATCAATAAAAAGAAAAAAAATCAACTCACACCATCACGCAATCACTGGCTTGGGCCTGATGCAAAAACATGGAAAGATGCTGATGCTAAGAATCATGTTTTAAAGCTATCGCAGACGAGCTGGATGGAATTTGAAATTGGGATATAAGCTCCCTGACTATCTTCAGAAATACCATATGGCATCCCCCCCTTTATTTGATAATTGTAAAAACAATCTAATGCATTCTAAGAAAAACACAGTATTTTCATATAATCCCCTTCTTTTATTCCTCTTTCTTGTATTTTCTTTAGGCTTACTCTCAACTACTACTGTTTCAGCAAAATCTAAAAATATTGCTTTCGAAAAAGCCAGAGCAGAAGCTATTCAAAGTGTTATTGAAGACCCAAAAAATAAACGAGTAGTTTACGATGCTGTGTGGGTGTCTAGTGATGCGTTTCAATATGCAGATGAGTCTCTAAAAAAAGACAAAGAATATGTAATTTCAATTATGCATCAAGATGGTAAGTTACTGACACTTATTGATAAAAGCCTACAAAAAGATGTCGATGTTTTACTCGCGGTCGTAAAAGAATTAACCCTCGCGACCTATGATACAAGCTACCGTGATAGGTACTTAGAGCGTGATATTGCTTTCGTTCGTTATGCCTTGAAAAATTATGTGTCGGATGAAAGAGATGATGATAAAAGAGAGGAAAAATTTAAACAATTTGTCATCAAAACAGTGAGTCAATATGGTACCTCACTTAAGTTTTTTGGCGATATGAGCGATGATGAAGACGTGGTTATAGCAGCAATAAGTAATGATGCGAATGCTTATAGATATGACGAGTACGGTTATGAGGCAAATCGAAAAGTCATGCTGGCTTTGCTTGTAAAAGACGGACTCTATTTAGAAGATGTTGAAGAATCCTTTAAAAATGATAAGGAATTAGTGATGGCCGCGGTAACACAGGTTGGTTACGCATTTAAGTTCGCTAATGAAAAACTTAGGGCTGATCGAGATTTTGTTCTTGGCGCCGTAAGAGCAAATGCTGAGGCTTACTATCATCTCAGTGACAGCTTAAAAAATGATCGAGAGATTGCATTAATCGCTGTTAGTGCTAATGGTAATATTCTTAGAGCGTTGTCTGCAAAATTAGTAAAAGATAAAGAGATCGTAGCGGCTGCTGTTAAAGTATATCCCTATGTTTTTAAATATGTGGATCAAAGCCTTAAAGATGATGTGGCCTTTGTGAAAAGCTTGGATTTAGAATGAGTAGTTCAGGGTCTTAATGATTAAACAAACCTAATGAACGTAATTATAAGAATGGATTTTTATCACTTCGATTCCACAGGTTTCAAAATTCCATACATTTCGTGTTACTAAGCTTAAAGTTATAGCCTGCTACGCTTGTGTGGATATCTAAGTCTTTGGTGCTTGCAGTGGTTCAATATTTGCTTTCTTTCTTAACCAATTCATACTGTTTAATAAGGTAGGTTTTTTAGCGAACCAGCGCTCTAGTTGATATTTTTTTGGGAAGTCACTTAAGCCGATGCCAATTAAAATGGTTAGTATGCCTTGACCGGGTAGGATTAACATTAGAATGCCAGCAAGAATAAGTAGTGTAGCCATGCTGTTTTTAATCAGTATTGCTACGATATATATAATAGGGTGTTGTTTATGTAAAGTTGAGACGGGGCGTCTTTGTCGAGTGAAATAATCGCTGGGTAATTTTGTTATTAACCAAGGGATAAGAACCAACGAAATTAAAAAGCTTAGGGCTGAAACTGTCGCCAGCCAGCTTATCCATTGTGAATTTATGGGTAGGTTTTCAAGTAGGTGCATTGGTTTGTTTGGTGATAGTTGTGCTTTGCCTTGGTTTATTGGGTTTATTGTTAATGTTGTAAAAAGGGGTGGGGTGCCATTACAATCTTCCAATTAATAGGGGGATGCCATTGAGCGTACATACGAATATACCTTAGTTTCTTCCTTTGCGCAGATTGCGCAAGACTTGACCATCATCGACAGCTCCTTCGAAGATGTAATGATATACTCTTTGGTTCGTGGTGAGCCTTAAAAAGCAATCTTCAAATAAAGGTAGGGGTGCCATTTATTGGATTAGAATGCTTATCTATTCTGTTGGCTTTTTCATAAGATGCTGATATTTAGGTTGTTCTTGTTCTTTGCTAAAGACACCTTTATATTCTTCTAAGTTTTCTTTGAGCATCCTTTCGAATTCTTTTTTGAAGAAATCTATGGCATGGACAACTTCAGACTCAAAGCTTTCTAAGTCTTTTGCCTGTGAGGCAACAACAAATGAGCTAAAGCGCGCTGTTGCATAGAGTAGGGAGGAGCCAACTGCGGCACTTTCTTGTTTGTCGCAGTGGTCGTTGGCTAGGTCAATAAAAGTGTCTGCGGTTTTAAAAAACTGTTTATCTAGTTGCTGCTTATCATTCATTGTTAGTGGCTTTCTTCAATTGAGTTTGGATTAGTCGAGCAATTTTCAGCTCTTGTTCGGATGATGATTGTTGTAAGGCTTTAACAACACTTTTAAGGTCGTCATCGGTTTTGTTTTGACTAATTTTAACCTTTCCTTGTAATTTTTGTACAGTTATCTCAAAGCCAATAATATGATCAAGTAGATTTTCTGCGTAATTTTTAATACCTGAGTTGTGTGCTTTCCAAGGTGTTGCTATCGTTGCTTCATATTTGTCAGATAGTGTTTCTATTAAGGTGGCCGTTTTTTTACTGTCAAATAAAGTCGCGCTACCATAGGCGTGTACAGTGACATAATTCCAAGTGGGTACGCCTTGGGTTTTATACCATGTTGGTGAGATATAGCAGTGAGGGCCATTAAAGATAACGAGTACTTGTTTATTTTTCTCTAAATGTTCCCATTGTGGGTTAGCTTTGGCAAAATGTGCTTGTAGGATAAATTGATCATTTTTTTGTTTTATCAAAAAGGGCAGTGATGTTGCTATAGGTAAGCCGTCAGAATCATTTGTGATAATTGTAGCGAAGGCATTTTCTTGCATTATTTTCAATAGCTTAGTAGGGTCATCTTCTTTGAAAGTCGAGGGGATGTGCATAATGTTTTCTCTAAGTGTGGATCTGCGGTAATCTTGTTTCTTTACGAATGACATTGAGATAAGTACAATCGCTATGCAGTATTTCTTGTATATTATAGATTATTTTTTTGGAGTATTTAAGATGGCTATTGAACGCACTATTTCTATTATTAAGCCTGATGCAATTAGTAAAAATGTGATTGGGGAAATTTATTCACGTTTTGAGAAAGGTGGGCTAAAGATTGTTGCGGCAAAGATGAAACATTTATCAAAAGCCGATGCGGAAGGTTTTTATGCTGTTCATAAAGAGCGTCCTTTTTTTGGTGAGTTGGTTGAGTTTATGACGTCAGGTCCCGTGATGGTACAACTATTGGAAGGTGAAGATGCCGTTGTTAAGAACCGTGAACTAATGGGTGCTACGAATCCTGCAGAAGCGGATGCGGGAACTATTCGTGCTGACTTTGCTCAAAGTATTGATGAAAATGCTGTTCATGGGTCAGATAGTGTAGAAAATGCTAAGATAGAGATGG
>CAZWEA010000117.1:0-1597 GCA_964632635.1 uncultured Cocleimonas sp.
ACTATCCTTTGCAGCATATATACTTCAAGCGGTCACGGATGCTATCGACAAAAATTAACTCGCTATAAATTCCGCTTCCGTGATCGCGTGAAGTATACCTTCGGTTATTGTGTTATTGAAATTGACGAACCAAAATATCAGTACCTGTATGGGTATGATCACTAGTCATACAATGCCATATAATTTCAAAAGCTCTTGAGCCAATATTCGTTTTATTAACTATCATCCAGTAAACACCTGCTCCACCATCAAGTTGAACGCCTTCACTATGATTTGCATCACCGGAAAGGGTATCTGTGATATTTGTGGCTTGAGTTCCCTTATAAAGTTGAACACTAATGAGTAGACCAGGTACAGGTGAAGATAAGTCTTTTATTTGAACAAATAATCCAGCGGGTTGGCCATTACCGTCATCAAAACAAGAGACAGCAGCAAGGCCAGTTGCACTTGCACTTGCTCCATCGGCACCTAATGTTGCTCCTGCAGTATGTGCTTGGGCAGAGGGGTTAAATAGCATGACTGAAATAAGCAATGATGTGGAAAACAATTTTTTTAAAGTTGCTATGTGTTTTGATTTCATATACAGAATAGAGGCTTTAAAGTAAATTCAACGCCCTGGGTAAGCGACGTTGAGAAAATTTAATAGAAGTTGAATTTTATTTTTAAAACCATTGGGTTATGGTTTTGGCCAAACCTGCGAACCACTAATTTCGATTGTCATATCACGATCTAGCTGTTCTGCGGATGGAGTGACTACTACGTCTACGCCTTCTCCGCAAGCGACTGGCATAGCACTGGTACGATTAACCGTAAAAGATGCTGGAGAATTATAACCATTTAGCTCTTTTGTCCCATCAAATATTGAACCAACTGCAGGAGTCCACAACATAACTTTTGAATCGGCGAAACCACTGGTATCAGTAATTTTGCAAATATCTGCAATAGCAACAATAAATTTTACAGTTTTAGCGCAGGAAGTCGGTTCAATAATGACTGAATTTATTCTAAACGGAATTAGACCTAACATGCCTGCTTTCAGTCCACCGAGCCCAGCCCAATAGCCAAGAGTATTAGTGCCTGAGGGATCTTTAATAACATCTTCTTCTGTAAAGACATCATTGCTTGGAATTTTTCTTACTGGGTTCCCCCAGTTTTGTACATAATCAGTTAAGGGTTTATCTGTTGCCTCACCTGCTACTGTTATGCTGGAATCAACACCACCTGGAAAAACAGTAACAGTAGCTAATGTGTCGATAACGGTATTACCTGCAGCGTCTTTACAACCATGAGAGATTACTTGATTATTATAGGATCTTGTATCTTCATCAACGGTAGGTGTTTGCAATCTTGTATGTGCCAATGCAAATTGACTGGTAGCAAATAAACTTCCAATTAGCATAGAGTGTAATATTTTTTTGTTAGTTGTTATTTTCATTTTATATTTCCTTAAAGATTTTTCGGGCAAGAAAAATAAATTTCCTGTCTAAAGATGTTATGCATTTTTTGTGCCGAAATTCAGGGATATAAATTAATATTATTTTATTGTTTAAAATCAATAAGTAATTATTTTAAATAAGGTGTTATTAACTTTGTAAAT
>CAZWEA010000117.1:1697-9062 GCA_964632635.1 uncultured Cocleimonas sp.
GTTCAAGTGTTATGGCTGCACTGCAGGACAAGGTTCGAGTTGCACAGGAATATTGATGTAAGAAATAGTTCGTTGTGACGACTTATGAATAAGAGGAAGATAAAACTTATCTGTCTAAAATTACATACGTTTACCTGATTACCCATAAGCTTCCGCCAAATCCACGGAGTACTTATCTCTATAACCAATTGTATTTAATCTGGTTGTAAAAAACAAGAAAATAGCGTAAATTTTAATATTGTGGAAAAAGTTGATTTATCTCTTTTTTATTTTATTTTTCAAACTGAAAAATACTAGAATACAGATAAATCTTGGGCTTCACATGATTAGTTAAACTTACATTGACGGAAGCTTATGGGTAATCAGGTACGGTTATGCGTAAATGTATCGATTATAATTCACTGGAGAATAGCAATGAAATGTCTTTATTACCTTACATCCACGCTAGACAGCGTGAGTAAAATTTCTGATGATTTACACCAGTCTGGCATAAACGATTGGTATATACACGTTCTTAGTAAGGATGAAATTGGAATCAAAAAAAATAAAATTCATTCCAGCAATTATTTGGAACGATTAGATATTTTGCGATATGGCATTATGGGTGTAATCACAGGATTTGTAGTTGGATTAATCGCTGCTAGTCTGGTTAACTCGACTGAACTTTTTGGTTCGGATATACCTTATATTGCTTATTATGCAATAGTCATGTTTTTTACATTATTTGGGGCTTGGGAAGGTGGGTTCATCGGAATTGCCACAGAAAATAAAAAAATCGCACTGTTTCATGATGACTTAGAGTTGGGTAATTACTTGATTTTGATATATGCTAAAAAGGCTTCTGAACAGCTAATTAAAAAAGTAATGGAGACTCAACATACGGAGGCAGAACTTGTTGCCGTCGATTCAAGTTTTTACAATCCCCTAGCTGATCTAAAACGGATTTAAAGGAAGTTTTAAATACCAATAAGTCGACTTGAACGGAATGTAGAGTCGACTTTTTCACTACAAAATCAGCATTTATCCCCCATACTTTGTTGTTAATGCTTATTAGCTTAAATCCTCAGTCCTAAGTGTCATCACATTGTCTTAGCTCTGTGTATTTTTTACGTTTTGAGTAGACAGAAATAATAGGCTACTACACTCCATTCGTGCCGCTACGCGTTATTCCCAAGTTTAAATTTATTTTTAGTTAAAAAAAATGTAAGTTTTTTAATAACGTGCGACTAATTAGTATTAGTTGTTATTAGGCTTGTCTTGAACCCATACCCAATTTATTTTTGGGTTGCCTTCTCTGGAGTGATCCATAAACAAAAAATAAAAATGTCTGAAGTTTTCTAAGGAGACAACATGATACGAATTATTCCTATTTTCCTCAGTTTATTTGTATTGGGCGGTACTCTAATCATCACGGTAATATGGCCAATGGCTGTATGGAGTTTTTTGGTTATTTTGCCCACTATTATGCTGAGTATTTACGATATGTTGCAACATTATTGATCTGAAATTAAGACAATTGAATAGGTTGATAATACGCATTACACTTTACTGAATGGTGAGCATTATGCAAAATTTATATTACAAGCCTACAATGGCATTATTAATGCCAAGTTTATTTATCATTGCTTTATTTATACCTGATTTGAGCAATGCTTATGGTAGCAGGCACCATGGTTACTATGGATATTCTGGTTACGGACATTATGGCTATTCTAGGCACTATAGATACCGAAAATACGGTAGTCATGGTTATTACCCTAAAAAACATTATAGACGTCAATATTATCCATCTAGGTATTATGCAACATATCCTAAGTTTTATAATTACTCAGCGCCTGTTTACACTCAATTAAATAATGCAAGCAACGGGAGTCGGCTTTCAAGCAAACAAAGTGAGGGGGTTAATAGCTTGGCTTGGCTCACGCTTGTACAAGGCAAATATAGCGAAGCACTGAGTATCTTTGCTAAAGAGGCACAAAGTAATCCAAATTCCGGTATCCCTAAAGTTGGTTACGCTCTTGCTACCGCTATCGGAGGAGATTTAGAAAGAGGTATTTGGGCTATGCGTAGAGCATTTCAAATCGACCCAGACTCTCTACATTATCTTCAACTTGATAAAAATGGACATTTACTGATAGATAATTTAATTGGTCAATATTCTTCGCAAAAAAATAGGACAGATGACCAAACCTTTATGCTTTCTGCTTTGCATTATCTAAAACATGATTATGCAGTAGCGAAAAAATCTATAGTTAATGTCAATAAATACGGAAATAAAAGCTCAAGTTCTACTAATTTGGAAAGGTTGATTGAGCAGTATTGATCTTTAGTAAAACTGTAACTTAATCAAGTATTACCCGTACAGTGGGTAATACTTGTACTTGCAATTTCTATTAAACTTATCCTTTTTATGCAGTCTTTTAAAATCAGTTTATTACTAAGGACTGAGGATTTAATAATAACTTCCGTAAGTTATTATTAAATCCTCAGTCCAAACTATCCACGACTACCGTTAACATAGGCTGCTGTAAGCTCATGAGCAGGTGCTTCAAAAATTTGCTTACACTGCCCAAATTCGATTAGGCAGCCAGCACGTTCGCTGACCCAGAAAAACCCTGCATAATTAGCAATACGCTTTGCTTGGGCTAAATTATGGGTGACGATTACCACCGTATATCGTCCCTGCAGGCGCTTAATTAGATCTTCTACTACAGCAGACGAGATGGGATCCAGTGCACTACATGGTTCATCCATTAATAAAACCTTGGGTTTTAGAGCCAGTGCTCTGGCGATACAAAGACGTTGTTGCTGTCCACCCGATAAAGCTTGTGCTGGTGAATCGAGACGATCTTTGACTTCATCCCATAAACCGACATCTTGTAGAACTTGCTGCACAATATCGTTTAATTCGCTTTGTTTGTTTGTCCCGTGCTCCTTGAGCGGTAGTTCAATATTACGGCGTATAGAAAGGGGAAATGGCACGGGTTTTTGAAAAATCATACCTATATCGCGGCGCAACTTTATTAGCTCCAACGCTGGATCACGTATATCAGTGCCATTAAAATGGATGTTACCGGTGACATTACAGCCAGGAATCATATCAGTTAAGCGATTTAAAGCGGATAGAAAACTAGTTTTTCCACACCCTGAAGGTCCAATCAATGCTGTAATACAGCCTTGGTAAATATCCAGAGAAATATTTTCTAATGCAGGTTTAGCCCCGTAGTGCAGTGATAAATTTTCAACTCTCAACACTGTTTTTGGATCACAGCAAGGTGGGCCGATTTGAAGAGGCCCCAAAGTATAGCTGCTATCCTGTATTTGTTGTTCAGTTGATTCTGACTTAATTAGTAAGGGCTTCATAAACTGATAATTTTCCTGTGCATCCAGTGATTAGCTATGCTTATGGAAACACTGTTGATAATGAATAAAAGTGTGATTAATACCAATGCAGTAGAATTGGCACTAACATCACCACCTGGTACATTCATGGACAAGTCATAAATATGTACCGATAAAGCACGACCAGAGTCGAGCAATGAGTCGGGCATTCGATCGACATAACCGCTAGTAAAAATCAGTGCGGCAGTCTCTGCACCGGCTCGTCCTATACCTAGCATTAAACCAGCAACAAGGGCTGGAGTGGCTGAAGGTAATAGCAGATGCAGCAATGCTGAGCTACGTGTCATTCCTAAAGCGGCCGCTGCAAGTCTGTAATCATTGGGTGCTGAACGTAAACCTTCAGTCGCGGTGCGAATCAAAATAGGTAAGACCATACAGGCTAGTGTGAGTCCGCCAGATAAGATGGAAAACCCCAAGCCCAGATAAATACAAAAAAAAGCATTGCCGAACAAACCAAAGACAATGGATGGAATGCCCGCAAGTACATCTAAACTACGCTCAACAAAACGACCAAAAGCGCTATCTTGCGCGGTGAACTCGGTGAGCAAAACTGCGGTTGCTAAACCCAGTGGTGCTGCTGTTGCAATGGCAACTAACAGAATTAATCCGGTTGAGGCGATAATTGAGCCAATACCACCGGAACGTCCGGCATCTTGCGGTGAGTCGATAAGAAATGACCACGATAGTCCGGCTAATCCATGAATAATGATATCAGCTAATAAGCACAAAAAAATTCCTGTGACCAGCATGGCTGATAGCCATATCAACAAAGTCGCTACGCCATTTTTAGACATGGGCTGAAGTTCGTCGTTTAAAGATCTCTGCCATACTGACTAACAGTAAAATCATCAGCATTAATGTTAATCCTGAAACAAATAATGCAGCTCGATGATCCCCCATTGCATAGGACATTTCTAAGGCAATATTGGCAGTTAATGTACGCACTGAATCAAATAGACTATGTGGGTGTTGCACGACATTACCTGCAACCATAAGCACGGCCATGGTTTCGCCTAGTGCTCGACCAGCGGCTAGCATAATACCAGAAGTAATACCTGAACGAGCTACTGGCAGAATGACACCTTTAATCATACCCCAGCGCGATAATCCGAGAGCGGTGGCGTTGTGGTGGTAAGCAACTGGCACAGCTACCAGAGCCGCATCAACAGTTAAAGCCACTGTGGGCAGAATCATGAGCGAAAGTACTAAAATAGCAGTCAGTAAGCTAACTCCTGGTGGATGCAAATGGGCAATTAACGGTGCAAGTGTTGTCAATCCCCAGAAACCAAAAACCACCGAAGGAATTCCTGCCAGTAACTCAATCAATCGGCGATACCAGCTGGCTAGTAAGGGCGGAGCATAGTACTGACTGAATAAGGCTGAAGCAATACCGAGTGGTGTTGCCAGTAATAATGCCCCCACTGTAGATAGTAATGTGGCTGAGAGCATGGGTGTCACATTATACAAGCTTTGCGCTGGATGCCAGGATGTATCGAATATAAACCGTGATACCGATACATGCTGCAAAATTGGCCAAGACTCATTTAGTAGAAACAAGACAATCAATATCACTACAGCCGCTGAAATTAGCGCACAAAACCGTAGCGCTATAGCGATATTTTTATCAGTTTGCGACAGGGACAAAGTATTGTGCCTCTATAAGGTCATTGACTTGAGTAGAACGGGAAAACTCAATAAAGGTTTTGGCGATACCCGTAGGTTCTGTTTTTGTCACCAGATTTAAAGGTCTGGACAAAGGGAAACTACGGTTACGCACATTTTCAACTGAGGCAGTTATGCCATCAAGTGGTAAAAGTTTAATCGGCACATGATGTTCTGCTTCATATTCGGCTGAACCAACAGACACATAGCCAATGGCATCAGGATTGCCCGAGACAGTTTTAATACCTTGTTGATTGTCGCCAATCACCACATGCGGTTTTACTTGAGTGTTTTTTAGTCCGAAATGGTGGAGGAATAATTCTAAAGTCGAACGACCTTCCGCTTTATTAACGATGGTAATAGGTGCATCATTACCGCCAACGGATTTCCAATTAACAATTTTACCGGTGTAGATGTCGATAATTTGTTGTTTATCAAGCGAGGTCACTGGGTTAGCCTGGTTAATAATCATACTAATGCCATCCAGGGCAATGGTAAAACTAAGCAGATCTGCTTCATTCTCTTTAAGTGCCCGTGATGCCATACCAATATTTGCGAGTCCTGCTCTGGCATCGTTAATACCACGGGAGGAGCCACCTGTTTGAACATCGACTCGCACATTAGGATTTAATGATTCAAAGCGTTTGCTAATTTCAGCCGCTAGAGGTGCTACAGTGCTAGAGCCCGTTAAGACCAGTTTTTCGATTGTATCAGTTGGCTGATCGGAGTTAGTCTTAAAATAACCCCAAACTGCAGCTACCATTATTATCGTTAATACAAATAAACTTGGTTTTTTCATGGTTATACTCATTGTTTATAATGAATTATTATCTGTATTTAGTTAACAGATAATCTAAACTCCATTTCCCGGCTCCGTTAAATAGCAAAGGCATAAACATAATCAAATAAATCAGTGGCAGTTTGAAATTACCGTGACCTTTATCGCTAATCGCATAGCCTTGCCATAGCTCAGCCAACGTGTTCCATTCGGGGGGCCAATGTACGGTGTTAATGGCGATGATTGTCAGTATGATTAATGATAAGGAAAAGAAGCGGGTTCCCAGACCCAGTACCAGAGCAACGGCACCAATGATTTCAAACCAGGTGCCCATAGACCAAAGTATATCGTTGGACAAAAGGCTAAAAGGGAGCGGAAAGGTCAGGTTGCTAAACCAGTTTTCACCTTCATACTTCATAATGCCAGCTTCCCAGAACTCATAAGCTAGAATTAATCGGAATAAGAGGGGTGACAATGGAGCAGTACCGTGACTGAGTAAAACCATTATTTTTTCATAGATGGCGAATAGTGATGAATGCTTAAGAGATTGAAGAATGTCACTGTCGACACTGTTTAATTCTGTGTTATCTGTTGATTTTGAAAGGTCATTGTTCATAAAAAGTCCCGATAATAATTTGTTGTGTTTTTAGTTGGTTCAATATATCCATACCGAAAGGCAGAATCGTTTCATGGTCTCCATAGTGCATTTCAGTCGCCAACTCAAGTAAAGCCTGTTCACCTGTACCTACACCTTCCTGTAGCAATTGAATTAAACGTGCGGTTACGGTATTTAGCTTGATAAAGTGAATTTTATACTGTGCATCTCTGATTCCTGCAAAAATTACGGGTTCCTGTTTGTATGAGGTAGAGCTGTTTATCCAATTTTTCCAGTGAGAATCCGATGTAAAACTGGATTAAGGAAGTTATTTCATGCACTCCTAAGGACTGGGGAGTCGTTAATAGGTCATCATGATTGCTAACGTTGATTTGTCGTTAATGGTTTGTGTTCCTTACAAACATAATCTCTGTACATGATAAAAACCAGCCAACATAAGAAACTTTTTTGAAATTAAATGTGAGTCTTTTTTACTGTGTAGAATACAATGGGCATGATGATTACATTTTGGACAACGAAAAACGAAACCCCTCAGGCCACCTAGGGAAATCGGGTTTAAATTAAGCCAATAATATTGAGTAAACTGAAGTTTCCTAATTATTATCGCCCTGACGTATTAAGAGAAACCAATTAAATTGGGGTTTGCTACATTTAGAGCAACACAGATTAAAATAAAAATCGCTGTATACATGGCGGGTTCTGTCATTTTAAAAACTGGGAAACTTCAGTTGAGTAAATAATTGTTATCTCAACAGCAAGATTAGCGGCACTATATTCTTTGCGAGTTCGGCTTGAAAACACAAATAGGCCGCTAGGATTTGATTTGAATAGGCACCCGCATCAGCTACTATACTCTCAGCATATTCAGATAGTGTTTTAACTCCCTGCCACAACTGTGATATACCTC
>CAZWEA010000118.1:0-9018 GCA_964632635.1 uncultured Cocleimonas sp.
CCCTTATGGGGCTACTAAAGCAACTTTTTGGCGCTTGTGGGGCTACTAAAGCAATCTTCAAATTAAGGTGGGGGTGCCATTCGACAGGCTCAGCAGAACTGCCATCTAGCATTCATACGGTTTTAGTTATGGCACAGTATCACTTTCGCATTTTACGAAGCTCTTCAAGCGTAATTGGAGAAACCTTATTTGTTTCAAGGTTCACACTTACCACTTTTTTAGATAATCCGTGCACCGTATCTTTGGCGATTATATAAACCGTTTTAATTTCAGTTGGTATCTTTACACCTGATGTATTTCGCGTGAAAGGTTGCTCATTTACGTGCGGATGATAAAGCGTTCTTGTCGCTAAAATTTTATTGTCGGGCGCTAATACTTGCCACTCATTTGCATAGTGATCCCAACCCGCATCGGCATGTTTTAAGGTAACAGCAAAGCTCCAAGTTTTATCGTTGCTTTGATGGGCTTTGACATTCACGATATCGACTTGATTGGCCTGTACTATAGAAAATGTCAGTAATAAACAGCTTGTTATAAGAATCCTTTGTAAGTATCCAGCGGGTTTTAGTAGTGGTTTCACGGTTTTCTCCTTAAATGAGATTAGTACATAGTGCCTTGCTGCGGCATTGAGTTGTTTGGATTATAGGGGAAGTTTTCAAAGAAATTTTGATTAATGTCCATCATCGAATTCCCTTGTAGTGCATTTATCAAATTCTTCTTCTGATTTTCAGGTAATCCCTTTTGTTGTTGAATATCTTGTATCACTGTTTCTCGATTACCTTCAAATATGAAATTCTTTTCATTGCCATCTGTATCTTTTGTCTTTAATTCGGCATGGATGTTTCCATTTGCTAGTGTTTTTATATTCATTGATTCTGAATGTGACCAACTTTGCATGCCATTTGATAGCTGCTGAGGAAATAAAGGGAATCCTGGTGTTGAAAGACTATTCCCGTTTGGTTGTAACGGTGGTTGATTAAAAAACGAATTCCAATTAGTTTGAGGGAACGGGGGAAATGGTGAGTTCCAGAAATTATTATTAAAGCTATGTCGTGGCACGGATGGAAAAGGAGCTTGATTAGTTTGATAGGTATTAACTTCTCTTGTCCCGATTATTGCGCTGATCATTCGTTTTTGACCTTTACGGATGATATCTAATTTCGCACTCTTATTCGCTTTGTTTTGCTGCACTAAATCATACACTTGTTGAGTAGATGTTATTGCTATCCCATTAAATGCTCTGAGAATATCATAACTTTGTAAACCTGCTTTTTGTGCAGGTGAATTAGCTTGAACGCTTTTAATCATCACGCCTTGATCGGTATTAAGGAGGTTTCCCAATTGGCTTTTTAATGCATCAGATACTGTCATTAAGGAAACACCAAGCCAGTTTATTTGTTGGGTTTTTGTTTGTGGATCTGTTGTCGATTGAGCGCTAACAATATTTGTAGATAGCATCACTAAACAGACAGATAAAGAACCGATAAATATTTTAAACATGAGCTTTCTCAAAATTATATATAAGAGATATGACCAATAACTGATAATTTTGTTCCCAAAATAATCATCTTCGATGCTATTCTACATTTTTTTATTATATTCAAAAACTCATGGATTCAAGTCTAAAACAGTCGGTTAAGCAACAACGCGAACTTCTCACAAAACTATTAGGTGGAACCTTATCTAAGATTGCAATGGAGTTAGCACCTCTAATGAGTGATTCAGGTTTAATCAATGAGTATCTTGTCAAATCGATAGGTGACTTACCTTACTGTAAATACCTTTATGTGTTGGACACTTCTGCAAAGCAAATCAGTGCAACAGTCAATCATGAGGGTGTAAAGGAGCAAGATGTAGGTCGAGATCGCTCAGCAAGACCTTATATGGAAAACATGTTTATACCGCGTCACGGTGTCGATTTTGAACTATCGGCTGCATACATTAGCGCCAATATAAAACGGCCTTCAGTGACAGGTATACAATTGATTCGTGGTGACAATGGAGAACGATTAGGTTTTCTAGGAGTGGATTACGATCTGAGAGAGTTGCCTCGTGATAATAAGATGTATGAAGAGCCGCGACAATGGCGTCAAATAAAAGGTGATCCAGCTATTCGTGGTAGCTTGTTTTTGCAGCAGCGCGTAGAAAGTCTGATGGATTCAAAGCTTGATGATGTTATGACGATTCTTGAAGAGTTAATGCTAGAACACGGTGTTTATCATTGTCAGATTCATTATTCGAGTAGTCGTGTCACAATCTGGCATGTTGATGATCCGTATACCTATCGAATTCTTACCATGGATGAATTGTCCGACTCGGAAATCTGCCTTGCATATCCAAAACGCCCATATTTCGAAAGGAACACGGTGCCTAGCGAAGATATTATTGAAATATTTAAACAGTTTAGTGCTTTGCGATTTGCTGATGAAACCATTTATCTACGTTCAGGCTCATTAAATCTGGTAAATGGTTTTATAGGTTTGAATTTCTCCTGTGATGGTACACACTATTTGATTTACGACGATTTCTTAAGTCGTGGATTAGAATTTTGGTTTGGAGTAGGTATGGATGCTGACACAGCAGGTAAAGGCAAATCTTGTGCTGTTTCCGATGATACAAGCAATGCAAACACAGGAATCAATATGAACGAACTTGATGAATTACTAGAAGAGATAGCTCAAAGAGGTTGTTTAGAAGTAAACCAATTCATTGGCCAGCTTGATGCAGGTAAAACACCTGAATCACTAGATGGCTTAAGAGAAAAAGAACGTCAGTATATTCATGATGAATTAAAGTCTGTTATGGCAATTTATGATGGCGGGGTTTGTTCGATTTAGAGTTGTATGCTATACATTTTGGTCATTAAATGTAAAAGCTTGTTGAATTTTGGACTGATTGGTTCTATATTGCATACATGAACGTTGGTAGACCCCTACAATTTAACCCTGATAAAGCACTTGATTTTGCCATGCAACTGTTTTGGACTAATGGTTATGAATCAACTTCCTTGCAGGATTTGCTAACAGCGATGAAGTTATCTAAAAGCAGTTTTTATCAAACTTTTAAAAGCAAGAAACAACTCTTTCATAACACTATATTATCCTATCAAGCCTTGTTGGTTGATGATTTGCTATTGCAACTGAAGCAAGCGGGTACAGGTAAAGCATTTATTGAAAATTTATTCTTATGTGTGGCAGAGGAAACAGTCGGAGTAGATGCGCGACGGGGCTGTTTACTGATGAATACTGCCAGTGAGTTTGCACAAACAGATGATGAAATTGCTGATCTTGTGAGCGAAAGTCTTGTGAGAATCACTGCTATTTTTGAAAGAGCTGTTGTGCAAGCTCAGCAGGAAGGAGACATCTCCGCCGATAAAGATGCACATGACTTAGCCGTTTACTTGCTGAGCAATATGACTGGATTGAAAAACATGGTGAAAGCAGGTGCAGATAAGGCAACAATCACATCAATAGTTAACACGATACTTTTGACCTTAGGAACTCCCGTTATGCTGAAGTCTCCTTAGCTTAAAAAAATTTAACCAAATATGGACTGATTAGTCCATATTTATTAATGCAACAGAAACATAAACAGTGAGGAAACATTATGCAATTTGAATTACACACAATTGAATCAGCACCAGAGTCTGTAAAGCCAGAACTAGAGGCAGCTCAGGAGGCATATGGCACCATTCCAAATTTATACCGTGGGTTAGCAACGGCACCAGCGGCATTAAAAATGTATCTTACTTTCAATAAAATAATAGGTGAATTTGCTCACCTAACGCCGGTAGAACAACAGGTTGTTTATCTTGCAGTCAGTGCAGAGAATGGTTGTACTTACTGTGTTGGAGCACATTCTGTTTTAGCAGGTATGGCAGAAATACCAGAAGTAACGTTGCAAGAGCTTCGAGAGCAACGTCCTCTTTCTGATCCAAAACTTAATGCCTTGCGGAATTTTGCGTTGGCTGAATTAGAAAATCGGGGTTGGGTTTCTGAAGAGGCGATTAATGAGTTCACTGCTGCGGGATATGATCAAAGGCATGTGTTAGAAGTGATTACAATCTTGGCGCAAAAGACCCTGAGTAATTACTATAATCATATTGCACAAACTCCGTTAGATGATATGTTTAAATCAATGGAATGGGAAAAGAATACATAGAGCAAATGTATATGCCCGTTGTTAACAGGGCATATACTTAGCGTCTTAATTTAAACATTAGAAACAACTATCCCTTGTAGTTACTAATCGGGGTAAATTAGTACAATTATGTAAAAAAGGGGGGGGTGCCATTACATTTCTATGTGCGCCTGCTACACTACAAATATGATTTCAATTACACCAATACTCAAACTCTGGCTCATTATTATTTCATACGTAGCCAACGAAACTCTTTTCATCTAAGTATCAAAGGCTGCGGGAATCTCCCTCAGCACCCTTGATTCCCGCCAATATTTTTCATCAGGAATCAAAATGTCATCCACTAAGAAAATACAATCAAAAGCATCGGAACAACATCAGTTTCGAATGGGAATCTTTTTTGCCATTGCAGGAACGGCTTTATTTTCACTTAAATCTATTTTTGCAAAGCTAGCATTTCAAGAAGGCATAGATGCAACGACGTTAGTAACTATTAGAATGTTAATTGCCTTTCCTTTCTACCTTGTTATTTTAATTTATGCATTAAAAACACGCCCTGAAAAAGCCTCTTTAATAACTAAACGGGATGTTTTCTATATTATCTTACTAGGTTTCACTGGTTACTATCTAGCGTCATACTTGGACTTTCAGGGTTTATTCTATATCTCAGCACAATTAGAGCGCTTAACCCTATTTACCTATCCGATTATGGTGGCTTTACTCAGCTGGTTATTTTTTAAAGAGAAGATAACACTAAGAATTTTGATGTCATTGTTGATCAGTTATATTGGTGTGAGTTTTTTATTTTTTAACGAAAAACCATCGACATCAATAACAGATGGACAGGTATTAATTGGCACAAGCTATGTATTTGTCGCAGCATTTAGTTTCTCGCTTTATGTTATTTTTAGTAAAGCATTTATTTCAAGACTTGGGAGCTTAATCTTTACCAGCATCGCGATGTCATCATCTCTGGTTTTCATACTGGTTCAGTTTTTTGCATCACATCAATTAGCTGATTTAAATGTATCTGCGAGAGTATGGGTTTTGATAAGTTTATTGGCAATTTTCAGCACCGTTATTCCTAGCTTTTTAACCAGCGAGGCGATCAATCGTTTGGGCGCAACTAAAACAAGCATTATGGGAAGCATAGGTCCAGTTGTAACAATTATCTTAGCGGTAAACTTATTAGATGAGCAGTTTGGCTGGGCACAAACGATAGGGTTGTTGTTGGTGTTACTCGGAGTGAGTTTATTGAGGAGTAGATAAACATGATCAATTATACTTGATGGCACCCCCCCATTATTTGCAAGATTGTAAGTCTCTTATTCAAGCGAATCTACAGTCACTGCGTGACAATAGATATACTTTCTAGCCCATATAGGGGCTACGAAAGCAACTTTCTGGCTCTTGGTGAGCCTTAGAAAACAATCCCTAAATCATCCCAAATATCATCAATGTGTTTTTTTACGGCCTCATCCATCACGATTGGTTTGCCCCATTCGCGGTCTGTTTCGCCTTGCCATTTATTGGTCGCATCAAAACCCATTTTAGAACCTAAGCCAGAAACAGGTGAAGCAAAGTCAAGATAGTCGATAGGGGTGTTTTCGATAATAGTGGTATCACGTCCAGGATCCATGCGTGTGGTCATTGCCCAAATGACATCATCCCAACTACGGGTATTAATATCGTCATCCACCAC
Source organism: uncultured Cocleimonas sp. (assembly GCA_964632635.1). GTDB lineage: Bacteria > Pseudomonadota > Gammaproteobacteria > Thiotrichales > Thiotrichaceae > Cocleimonas. The sequence continues at coordinate 5,843 of CAZWEA010000118.1, forward strand.
GATGACAAATTTGGTATACATAAATTGGCGTAAAAATGACCAAACTCCCATCATCACGCGCTTAGCATGACCGGGATATTGTTTCTTCATACTGACAACTGCCATACGATAAGAGCAACCTTCTGGAGGTAAATAGAAGTCGGTAATTTCAGGAAATTGTTTTTGTAATATGGGAATAAAAACTTCATTTAATGCAACCCCTAACATCGCTGGCTCATCAGGTGGGCGACCTGTATAGGTGCTGTGATAGATTGGGTCTTTGCGGTGAGTAATACGCTCTATGGTGAAAACTGGAAAGCGTTCAACCTCATTATAATAGCCTGTATGGTCGCCATAAGGTCCTTCATCGGCCATTTCGTCTGGGTATAAATAACCTTCCAAAACATATTCTGCCGATGCAGGCACTTGTAAATCGGAACCTATACATTTAGTCACCTCGGTACGCGAGCCGCGTAATAACCCTGCAAAGGCATATTCAGATAAAGTATCAGGAACAGGTGTAACCGCACCTAAAATAGTGGCAGGGTCGGCACCTAATGCAACCGCAATAGGAAAAGGTTCGCCAGGGTGCTCTATTTGCCACTCTCTGAAATCTAAGGCACCCCCACGATGTGATAGCCAACGCATAATGACCTTATTTTTAGCGATCACCTGCTGTCGATAAATACCTAAGTTTTGACGAGACTTATTCGGACCTTTTGTAATGACTAAGCCCCAAGTAATTAATGGTGCGACATCATCAGGCCAACAAGTTTGAATCGGAAGTTTGCTCAAATCAACTGCATCACCTTCAATAACGACAGCTTGGCAATTTGCTTTTTTAACTTTTTTAGGTGCCATATCCAGCACTTTTTTAAACTTAGGGATAGAGCTAATAGCATCTTTAATTCCCTTCGGGGGAGAAGGTTCTTTAAGGCTGGCTAATAACTTTCCGACTTCACGTAAGGCAGTGACGGATGTTTCACCCATACCCATAGCGACGCGCTCAGGTGTGCCAAATAAATTAGCTAAAACAGGCGTATCAAAACCTTTAGGATTTTCAAACAGAAGTGCGGGGCCACCTGCACGTAAAACACGATCACAAATTTCAGTCATTTCAAGGTTGGGGTCAACTTCTACCGTAATTCGTTTTAGCTCACCTTGCGACTCAAGTTGAGATATAAAATCACGTAGGTCTTTGTATTTCATCTTAGTATTTTACTCTTGAATAATCTTCAGTTAGAAAATAGTTTTTCTGCGTGCAAAGTAAGCTGCGGATAAGGTATATCCCAGCCATTTTCTGTACAAGCATCAACGCACCAGCGTTGGATGGAGCGACGGAGTCGTGTATAAATATCAGCAACTTCACCTTTAAAGTCAGCAATGACAACAAGGTTTAGAGATGAGTCAGCGGCAGATTCAAATTCAACACGAATGCTTTGAATCGCATCTTTATAGCCTTCATCATTGGCTCTTTGTATAATTGATTCTTGTAGGATCTGTACAATTTCAGAGGTGCTTTGTTTTTGGTGAGAATAGCTAATACCAAACGTTTCTTTAATACGAAAACTCTTGGAAAGGTTCTTTGGGGATAAAGACAAAAAATCAGCCATTTGATAAGTAGTAACTGCCCCCCCACGTTGAACTAACTGAATAAACTCAATAGAAATACCAATTATTTTACCGCGAATGCCATCTTTTAGATGTACCCAATCTCCCTTTTTGCATGGAAACCATGGCTCATGAGATTCGAAAGGGCGGGAGCGTAAATCGACTAAATCATCAATATCTATTCGCTGTGATAAATCGGCCACAGGATTTTCTAGCTGTGAATACATATTGATGTATTTAACTTTCCAAGGAATCCCATCCAACATGATTCGCTCACCTTCACGTACTGGGCCAATATTTAAAAACAGTTCTAGTTGTTTCCAATAGCGAGGTATGGCGCGCCCAATCGTCCATGCCATGGCAATAAAAAATAGTATGCCTAGGCTGAATAGAACCCAATCCTCTTCTAAATAGAAGATAATCATTGGACTTATAATGACAAATAGAAACGTAAAAAAGCGATGTAGTAGGTCTATAATTCGAAATTGCACGCTGCGGTATTCTGCACTGTAGCCTTTCACTGTGTAGGTGATTATTTTATGTGCAAGTCGTGAGATAATTAAAACGCCAATAATCGCAAACAATGCTTGTAGCAATGTCCAGCCACGGCGTTGAAAAAAGTCTTTAAAGAAATTCTCTGATTTATCTGTAAAAGAAACTTCTTGTGCTTCTAATTTAGTTAGTTGCAACTCTTTTGCTTGTAATTCACTTTGAATAAAAACTAGCTGCTTTGACCAGTTTTTATTCATTTTAATCAGTGCTTTTTTTATTTTTTTATTTTTATTTGCTCGATTAAGTGCGGCAATATTCTTAAGTGCTTCTTTTGCTATGGGCTCACGTTGTTGAAAGTATTCGACTTTCTCACGCAGCTCTGATTTAAGACGCACATCGCTGGTAGCATGCTTCATCTCTTTGATTGCAGGTTCTAGCAGTGAAAATAATTCTTTTTGTAAGTTAAATGGCTCTTCATTATTAACCCGAAGTATTTCAAGGTCGGTATTAGCTGCAATATTTTCTATGTTGAGTATTGTATCTCTTAGCTTTGCTTCGGTCGTTGCTAGCTGAATGTTTATATCTTCTTTATCCGTTTTTGTCGCGCTAAGCTTTAGCTCTCTTCTTAGTGTTTTTAAATCTTTACGGTATTGTTCTTGAAGTTCAACAAAGTTGAGTAAGGTAGACAGTGTTTCTGTTGTTAGTTTCTTTTTTTGTATTTCCTGGGCGGTTTTAACGAGAATGGTTTCATCTGCAGATTGAGCAATGGAGGTAACACCCAAAAACATTGCAATCAAAGTTGCATAAATAAACGGCGTAATTTGTTTATTAAAACTTAACATTGGTTATAAGGTTTAGCCCAAGGAAATAAGCTTATATTAGCAGGTGGCACCCCCCCTGTTTTTATCATTTTCAAACTATTTCTAGTTTACGGACCTTTTTGATTAATTGCAGGCGAAAAAAAAGCACCCTAAGGTGCTTTTTAAGAATACTAATTAGATTAGCTTCCTTTTTTGATGAAGAAAGTGAACTCACTTCCATCTTCAGCAGTAGAAACTAACTCATTGCCAGTTTGCTTACAAAAAGCTTCAAAA
>CAZWEA010000119.1:0-4752 GCA_964632635.1 uncultured Cocleimonas sp.
GGGTGCCATATACATTATGGATATTGGATTCTATTCAATGTAGAATCCTTTAAAGACTTTAAGAAGGAATTTAAGACATGGCTAGCATTAATAAAGTAATTCTCGTTGGAAATCTTGGGCAGGACCCAGAAATGAAAAGTATGCCGAGTGGCAGTGCTGTTGCAAATATTAGTATTGCAACGACTGATACTTGGAAAGATAAAAGCACGGGAGAAAAAAGAGAAAAAACCGAATGGCATCGTGTTGTATTTTTTAATCGCCTTGCTGAAGTTGTAGGTCAATATCTACGCAAAGGCTCTCAGGTTTATGTAGAAGGGTATATCCGAACTCAAAAATGGCAAGATCAAAATGGTCAGGATAGATACACGACTGAGATTGTTGCTAGAGAGATGCAAATGTTAGGCGGTCGTGCAGGTGGAAGTAGTGATTTTCAACAAAGTAGTAGTGCACCACAACAAAGTTCGCCTCAGCAGAGTGCACCCGCGCAACAAAATGCACCTCAGCAACAGCAGCCAGCTCCACCTCAGAATTTTGATAACTTTGATGATGATATACCTTTTTAAAAGTTACCTTGTGTAATAGCGCCAAACACATAAAAGCCAGCAACAATGCTGGCTTTTTTATATGCTGGTGAAAGCCCTACTTATTGAGTAACGGCTTCACAGCATCCAGAAAAGTTATTCTTGTTTATGGTTGCATTCACTTCATAGGTGAAGTTAGTTCTCGTTAAACCGTTATTACAAGCATCTGTTTTTTCTAAGCTGACATCAACAACATTTCTGCCTTTGCTGCCGCCAATATTCATGCTGACTTTTCTCGCCGTTGCCCAGTTATGGTATTTTATAGGAATTTGGAAGTTTTTGTTGTTGGCGAATTTAATGTGCATGTTTTTGCTATTAACATCCATTTTGATATTCCAATATTTAGGGTTGTTTCCATCACACAGTAAAATAGTGCCTTTGTTTGGATTGTTTCTTGCTAAGGATGTTTTGGTGTTTGTTGCAACAACTCGAGTGGGTTGATCATAGCGATCTCCGCCATATTCCTCTGGCTTATCAGCTAAAGACTTTACGGGTGCTTTAAATACTTTAGTTGGTTCAATTGATCTAACTACGGTTTTATCAGAGTTTTTAGATTTATTATTTCGTGACGAAGCTATTCTATTTTTCGATTTATGAGTTGATTTTTGAAGTAATACTCCTGTTTTTTTCAGGTAATGTGCATTAACCCAGCCACGATTTTTTTTCCAATTTACTTCTAACCACTTTGCCTTACCGGTGACTTTTTGTTTGCCCGTTTCTGTTAGGTCTTTTGCATTATGTGGTAGAGATATTTTGATTCGAGATTTATTACTTGGCCAAGCTCGTAGTTGCAGTTTAGCTGAGCTTGCGACGCGGATTACTTTATAAATAGTAGTTTTTTCTGCTGCGTAGATTTTTGAGTTTACAATATCAATTGATATTAATGACAACACAACAAGTGTTGATAATAGTGCCTTTTTCATAGCCATTTCCCCTTTTCGTATAACACTGTCGTTGAATTTTTCTGTGAAAATTCTAAGGTGACAAGATCTAGAAATCTTTTTAGTTTTATACTGCCCATCTGCATTGTAGCTTAATAATTCAGTTTTTTCAAATAAATTACTTTAAGTTACCTAGCGTAAGGTATTGCTATAGAAGAATAAAATCAAAAGGTGTTGCTTATAATGACAAGTAAATCAATATCACGGATAATAACGTTCATATTTATGAACGAAACGATAAGATATGTCTGGTAAAATTTTTATACAAACACACGGTTGTCAAATGAATGAGTACGACTCAGCTAAAATGCTGGATGTACTTAATGATTCTGATGGTATGGAACTCACTGATAACCCTGAGGATGCAGATGTATTGTTATTGAACACCTGTTCCATTCGTGAGAAAGCACAGGAGAAAGTTTTCCATCAGTTAGGCAGATGGAGAAAGATTAAAGAGAAAAACCCTAATGTGATTATTGGGGTGGGTGGCTGTGTTGCTAGTCAGGAGGGTGAAGCGCTACAAAAACGTGCACCCGTTGTGGATGTTATCTTTGGGCCTCAAACTCTGCATCGTTTACCTGAAATGGTGGCAGAAGCAAAAACCAGTAAAAAGTTCGTTATTGATACCTCTTTTCCTGAAATTGAAAAATTTGATAATTTACCAGAGCCTGTCGCCGAAGGCGTGAGTGCTTTTGTTTCGATTATGGAAGGTTGTAGCAAATATTGTACATTCTGTGTTGTGCCTTATACGCGTGGTACAGAGATTTCTCGTCCCTTTGATGATGTCATTGCTGAGGTTGCTAAATTAGCCGAGCAGGGTGTTCGTGAAATTAATCTATTGGGTCAAAATGTTAATGCTTTTCGTGGTGAAATGCACGATGGAGAGATAGCAGATTTAGCCGTTTTGATTCATTATGTTGCTGCGGTTGAAGGGATTGATCGCATCCGCTATACCACATCGCACCCCGTTGAATTCAGTGATAGCTTAATTCAAGCTTACGCTGAAGTGCCTGAGCTTGTTGATCATTTACATCTACCTGTTCAAAGTGGCTCTGATCGTATTTTAGCCGCTATGAAGCGTGGTCATATGGCGATTGAATACAAACAAAAAATTAGAAAACTTCGTGAGATTCGCCCTAATATTAGTCTATCGTCTGACTTTATTATTGGTTTCCCAGGCGAGACTGATAAAGACTATGAAGACACTATGAAGCTGATTGATGATATCGGTTTTGATCGTAGTTTTAGTTTTATTTACAGCGCCAGACCGGGAACGCCAGCAGCTTCATTTGAAGATGATGTGCCAATGGCAGTGAAGAAAGCACGTTTATATCGATTGCAGCAACGCATTACTGAAATGGAACAGGACATCAGTAAGAAAATGGTCGGAACAACCGTTTCTGTTCTAGTAGAAAGTATGTCGAGAAAAGATGATAAACAAGTGGCGGGTCGTACTGAAAATAACCGAATTGTTAATTTTGATGGTGATAAATCATTGATAGGAAACTTTGCAAGGGTTGAAATTAGTGAAGCTCAACCCAATTCTTTACGTGGTACACTGGTAAAATAGAACTGAATAACTGAGGATTTTTAAATGAAGTGGCGTGATAGACAGCAAAGTAAGAATGTAGATGACAGAAGATCCTCAACAGGTCGTAGTGGCGGTGGTCGAGGTTTACCATCAATTGGAACCTTGATGTTCTTATGGCCTATTGTTAAACCATTATTACGCTCAAAATTGGGTCTTGCTGCCGTTGGCATTGGTGCTGCAGCTTACTTTTTTGCACCATCTTTTATGGGTGGCGGCAGTTCCAAACCAGCTAATGAAGCTGCTGATAATGAACAGGCAGCTTTTATTAAAACGGTGCATGGTGATACCGAAAAAATATGGGGTAAAATATTTGCTCAAGCTGGACAGCGTTATCCTGCTCCTCAACTGGTATTATATCGTGGCGCTACGCGAAGTGGCTGTGGCCCTGCGAGCTCACGTATGGGGCCTTTTTATTGCCCAGAAGATCAAAAAGTTTATGTTGATTTAGGTTTCTTTGAAGACTTGAAATCTAAACATGGTGCGGGTGGAGACTTTGCTCAAGCCTACGTTCTAGCGCATGAAATTGGTCACCATGTACAGAACCTTGAGGGCACTCTTGATAAAGTACAGCAACAAAAAAGACGCGCCAGTGGTGGCGATGAAAATGCCTTGCAGGTAAAAGTTGAGCTACAGGCAGATTGTTATGCTGGTGTATGGGCGCATCATGAACATAAACAGTTTGGTGCATTGCAACAAGGTGACTTGGAAGAAGCCTTAAATGCGGCAGCGTCTATCGGTGATGATCGTTTACAAAAGCAAGCACAGGGCTTTGCGATACCCCATACATTTACACACGGTAGCTCAAAACAACGTGTTGAATGGTTTGCTCGTGGTGTTAAAAATGGTCGTATTCAAGACTGTCAGACTTTCTAGTTGTTGATATAACAATCGGATAAAGCTATATATGGAACAATATCTTCTTTACTTAATCATTGTTGTTATCACTGTAGCAAGTCCGGGCCCTGGGGTTATTTTAACCTTGTCGAATGCCATCCGATACGGCGTTAAGCCTGCTTTATCTGCCGTTGTTGGAATTGCATCAGGTATCCTTATTATCGCGATTATTTCGGCTAGTAGCTTAGGCGTGTTACTGGCAACTTCGGCACTTGCCTTTACTGTTTTGAAATATGTGGGTGCAGCTTATCTTATTTATTTAGGAGTTAAGCTTTGGCGATCACCTGTCATGGATTTTTCAGGATGTTCTGCTAAGACTAATTCTGCAAAAGAAATGCATTATGGTTTACGTTTTAAAGAAGGTTTTTTAGTTACATTATTAAATCCAAAGCCAATCTTTTTCTTTATGTCTTTGTTTCCTCAGTTTATTAATCATCAACAAAGTTATTTACTTCAATTTACTTATTTAACCGTTACATTTTGCGCTGTTATTGTTGTTGTGCATACGACTTATGCATTGGCTGCAAACTCAATTAAAGGTTGGTTATCTTCTCCTCGTGGTTCCAAAATGGTGAATAGAGTGGGTGGCAGCGTCTTTGTATTATTCGGTTTTGGTTTGGCTTCTTCTCAACGTTGATACACATTGCTCATTCCATGCTAGAATAAATAAATATAACTACTTACTTATAGGAAAACTAGAAGCATTTGAAATCTCCAATCGTAGAAAAGCCTGCTAAGGGCTCTC
>CAZWEA010000119.1:4852-8883 GCA_964632635.1 uncultured Cocleimonas sp.
GGCTCTCAACCTGCTAAAGGCTCTCCACCCGAAGACTCTAACCGTCACGCGCTATCACTCCATCTTGAACCCGAAGATAATCACCGCCTAACAAATTTATGTGGGCAGTTTGATCAACATCTTCGTCAGATAGAAACCCACTTTGATGTTGAGATCAGTAATCGTGGCTTTCACTTCAATATAAAAGGACTTCCAAATCAGGCGCAGAAGGTTATAAATTTAATCCAAGAGTTGTATCAGGTGACAGCTGATGAGCAACTAGCACCTGAAAAAATACACCTTTATTTACAAGGTGCGAATAATAGTGAGTCAGAATCGAAGGGGTCAACTAAAGATTCAAAACAAAGTAGCGCCTCTGCAAGTATTAAAACTCGACACGGGATGATTCGTGCTCGGGGTGAAAATCAAGATCATTATATCCGCGGTATCCAGTCGCATGACCTTACCTTTGGGATTGGTCCAGCAGGAACGGGTAAAACCTATCTTGCCGTTGCCTGTGCTGTGGAGGCGCTAGAGCGAGATGAAGTGCGCCGTATTATACTTGTGCGTCCTGCGGTTGAAGCAGGTGAGAAACTAGGCTTTTTACCGGGTGATTTATCTCAAAAAGTAGACCCTTACTTACGTCCCATGTACGACGCATTGTATGAAATGTTAGGTTTTGAAAAGGTCGATAAATTAATTGAAAAAAACGTTATTGAAGTTGCGCCTTTGGCTTATATGCGTGGACGCACCTTAAATGATTCTTTTATCATTATGGATGAAGCGCAAAACACCACAGCAGAACAAATGAAAATGTTTTTGACTCGTTTGGGTTTTGGTTCGACAGCGGTTGTAACGGGGGATATTACTCAGATAGACCTGCCAAATAAACAATCCTCTGGCCTAAAGCATGTCATTAATATTTTGCAGGGTGTTAAAGAAATTCAATTTAGTTTTTTTGAATCAAAAGATGTTGTGAGACATTCACTTGTTCAGCGTATTGTGAATTTATATGAAGAACATGAAAAGACAGAAGACTGATATTCATAACGTTCTATGATCGAAATAGACATTCAAAACCCAGATGAGTTTGACTCACTCCCAGCAAAAGATAGTATCCAGACATGGTGTCACGCTGCGCTACAAAATGATGCGCAAGATTACAGCCTAGTGATTCGTTTTGTTGGAGTTGGCGAGAGCACTCATTTAAACTCAACCTACCGCCATAAGCACTCAGCCACAAATGTCTTATCTTTCACCTATGATACGGCTGACTTTGTTATGGAAGAAATGGATGAGCCAACGTATCTTGGAGATTTGGTACTCTGTGAGCCACTTGTAAAAGAGGAGGCGGTAGCGCAAAATAAAGACTTAATTCAACATTGGGCGCACCTCATTATTCATGGTGTATTGCATCTACAGGGCTATGATCACATCGATGATCAATCTGCGGAAATTATGGAGTCTTTAGAAGTGAAAATATTACAACAACAAGGGTTTGCAAACCCTTATGTCGTGATTGAAAAATAAGTAATTAAACGAATGACAATTAATCAACGATTGCCAAAATGGCTCTACTTATTCGTATTATGTGCAGGTGCTGCCACGGTATTTGCATTTGCACCCTTTAAAATTTACCCACTTGCTTGGGTTACTCCAGCCATCCTTTTTTATGCATTAAGCAAAGCGACAACAAAAAAACATTACTTTTATCTCAGTTGGGTTTATGGAATAGGTTTATTCGGAGCAGGTGCTTCGTGGCCATTTTATAGCCTCTATTATTTTGCTCATGCACCATTGGTGTTTGCGATTGCAGGTACTGCACTTTTTGTCATTCTAGTCGCCATGTTAAGTTTGGGGCTGTTTGGATTATTGGCATCATTGTTTCGCGCAAAGCCTTTGTTCTCACGGTTATTATTGTTTTATCCCGTCGCTTGGGTTTTTGCTGAGTGGACAAGATCATGGTTATTTACTGGTTTTCCTTGGTTGTATCTGGGTAATAGCCAGATTGATACCTTCTTTTCCTCTGTTGCACCAGTCGTGGGTGTATTGGGTGTGAGTTTAATTAGCGTGCTTATTTCAGGCGCATTTCTGAGTTTTTTGTTTGGTAGTTCAGCAAGGCGGATGATCCATCTTGAACATGATCAAATGAGTCAATCCGTTAGTGATAAGGTCGTTGTTGAAGAAAGTTTTAGTGCATCTATTCGCTTATGGTCTGCATTGATTATTGTCCTATTGGTTGGTACTTCCTTTGTCTTACAGAAAATTGATTGGACAGAGAAAAGAGGTAAGCCACTTAAGGTAAGTGTTTTACAATCTAATATTTCGCAACAAGATAAATTAAACCCGCAGAAACTATCGTCAGCGCTTACGCTTTATAAAGACATGACGAAGAAAAGTCACAGTAGTGATCTAATTGTTTGGCCAGAAACTTCTCTGTTTGATATCTTTGGCAATCATATGGATAATGTGATTTTGCCTTTGCAGGAATCCTTAGCAGGAAGCAATAAAGCAATCTTAATTGGTGGTTTCTTTATCAATAAAGACGGCGGTGTTGAGAATAGTGTGCTGGCACTGAGCGCAGATAATAGAGAGTTATATTCGAAACGACATCTAGTACCTTTTGGCGAATATATTCCTTTAATTGAATATGTAAACTGGTTGGGTGATTGGATACCTCGTTCTAATATTGATTCAGGCATTAATGATGGGATGTTGTCCGTCGCAGGCGAGACCGCTCAAATGACTATCTGTTATGAAGATGCCTTTGGTGCGGAAGTGATTCAATCATTACCGCAGTCTACATTATTAATTAATGTCACCCATGACGGCTGGTTTACAGGTTCTTTAGAGCTTGCTCAACACATGCAAATTGCCCGCATGCGTGCATTGGAGACAGGGCGTTATATGGTTCGTGCTACCACCACGGGACCTTCTGGAATCATTAATGAAAAAGGTAGAGTATTGGTGACCGCTCCCCTTTATACAAAGAAAATAATTACAGGCAACGTTCAACCTTTTGAAGGTGCCACACCCTATGTACGATGGGGGAATTGGTTAGTGGTTAGTATCCTAAGTTTAATTTTGATTTTAGGATTAATATTTAGACGAAAATAAAATGATAATAATGAAAGCGAGAATGGATAGATGGTAAACATTAAAGACTTAACAGATTATATTGACGAATTATTAAAGGTCGATGATTTCAAAGACTATGCACCAAATGGACTGCAAGTTGAAGGTGAAGAAGAAATCAGTAAAATTATAACGGGTGTCACTGCCACTCACGCCTTGATAGAAGCTGCAATTGAACACAAAGCTGATGCGATTTTAGTACATCATGGCTGGTTTTGGGAAAGGGAAGACCCGCGTATTATAGGCATGAAATATAACCGCCTAAAATTAATGATTGAGCATGATATCAACCTGCTCGGTTATCACTTGCCTTTAGATGCCCATCCGCAGTTAGGTAATAATGCACAACTCGCGCAGCGTTTAGATATTCATATTGAAGGCGTTATGGATGACCAAGGCGTTGGAAATATTGGGCGTTTATCTGAATATACCAGCCTCGAAGCATTGGGTGAAAAAATCGAAAAAACATTAAAACGTAAACCCATATTAGTGAGCGCAGGCGATCATGCAATACGCAGAATAGCGTGGTGTACTGGCGGTGCACAGTCATGGATAGAAAAAGCCGCAAAAGCAGGCGTGGATGCATTTATCAGCGGAGAAATATCAGAGAAAACCGTACACATCGCACGTGAGACAGGCGTACACTATATCGCAGCAGGACACCATGCAACGGAGCGTTATGGCGTGGAAGCCTTAGGTGAGCATGTTGCGGCACACTTTGGTTTATTTTGTGAGTTTGTGGATATTGATAATCCAGCTTAGGCGCTATAGTTTTATATCAAAATATATGGCACCCCCGTATTATTTTGAAGATTGTAATGGCACCCTGTATCCCTCTCGTTACTCTGGCGCAGGCCAAAACCCATGCTCGAAGCAAAGTAGCCTTGTTTGAGTGGTACTAAAGAGATAAGAAGCAT
>CAZWEA010000120.1:0-8808 GCA_964632635.1 uncultured Cocleimonas sp.
TTATTTTCAACAAAGGGATTCGATCAGATCTCGATTGATCAACTGATGCAAGATGCAGGACTAACAAGAGGAGCATTCTATTTACACTTCGAAAGTAAACAAGCAGTTTATGCGAAAGCCATTATTGCAGGCGCTAAAAAAAGCAGAATTTCAGAGCAAAAACCAGAAGATATGAGCCAACAAGAGTGGACAAAAGAATTGTTATTTGGTTATTTAAGTGAAGATCATATTAATCAAAAAATATCGCCCTGCCCGCTGGCATTTCTAGTAACAGATATCGCAAATAATGAATTTGAAGTCAAAGAAACCTATACACGTATGTTTAAGATTTTGAATAAGACAATTAAAAAACAGTTAGAAAGTCATCCCGGTCTAGTCGAACCTAGTGAACAAGATGTATTTGCAACAACCGCCATAATGATAGGAGGAGTTGCAATCGGACGGGCACTTAACGACCAAGCAACAACAAAAAAGTTACTTGATAGTTGCCGTCAAGCTGCTACTGAGTTATTGAACCTAGACAAAAACTGATGTAAACAAAGATACGTAACTGATGAGTATCAAAAGTACTACTATCGCTAGAGGGATTTCAAATTTCCACATAAATAAAGTCCATGAAGTATGAGTTAGTTTTGGCGCGCCATTTTAACTGAATAATGACCTGTGTCAAAAATTATTGTTTTAATACTTGAATAACTTCACTATGTTTTAAATGTTTAGCAAGCCCCTTGGCTGTTTTTCCATCACTATTAGAAGAACTTCGACTTAGTCCTTTGCTAATTAAATACGAGGCTGTTTTAGGATGACCAAAGCGTGCAGCTTCATGTAAAGCGGTCCAATTCTTCTCAGTTTTAGCATTTAAATTTGCACCTTTACTAAGTAATAGCTTTACAACTTCCAGCCTTCCTTTAGCCGCAGCTTCATGTAAAGGCGTTTCACTGAATTTATCTTTTGCATTAACATTTGCGCCATTTTCAATAATAACTTTTGCAAATCCTAATTGACCCTTTGCCGAAGCTTTATGAAGCAGTGATTCACCAATTCCATCTGTAATATTAACATCAGCACCATTGCTTGCTAATAAATTAGCGATTTGTACATTTCCATTTTTCAATACGACTTGTAATGGTGTACCTGTACGGCTTCCAGTATTTGCATTAGCCCCATACTTTAAAAGATTTTCAACAATACCAACTTGCCCCTTTGCTATGGCTATATGAAGTGGGTTACCCCCTTTGCCACTTTTATTTGGGTCGGCTCGATAATGCAGTAAGTTATTAACAATACCTTTTTGACTTCTTTCTATGGCTGACAATAAAGGAGTTTCACCCTGATTACTGGCTTTATTAGCATCAGCACCATTTTCTAAAAGTAACTTAACAAAACTGCTGTTACCTTTTTCAATTGCCATATGAAGTGCCGTTCTTCCATTTCCATTCGTCGCACTTATATCTGCCCCGTAAAGTACTAATTTATCAGCAATATTATTGAAACCAACACGCAATGCCGTATATAGCACTGGTTCACCGCTTGCTGTAGTAGTACTCGCTCCAGCCCCCTGCTTTAAAAAACGTTCTGCTTCTTTCTTTCTCACAGCCATCAAATTATCAGCAAAGGCCTTACTGTTGACCGTATTAGAATTTGGACGTGCAGGGATTCTGCGTTTCTTAAGTCTACCGAATTTTGATTTTGACTCTTTTTTCTTAGAGCTACCTTCATCTGTAGCTTCTTTTGATTTCGTGCTATCCGCTGAAGAATTATCAGATGACTCAGCAACTGCATCCTCTGAGTCCGTTGATTTTATTGCCGCACTGCCACAGCCTGATAGCAAAGCACTTACTACCATAACCCCTAAAGTAAAGCTTACTATTTTATTTAACATTTTTAGCCCCTGATTCTGCTGATTACAGATATTATAAATATAGTTCACCTAGTACAGATATACTATTTTATTTAAAGTTCCCACATGCATGATAGACAATCTATACTTTTCTGTCATTGGATTTTATTTTGTTGTTTAAATTTTAGGCTTTTTAAAATACAATTAATGCTTTTCTAGTATATAGTGCTTAAAGAGTTGATAACAGGGATAATGAGATGAGTGACACTATTAACCATAATGCATTAAAACATTTGATAGAAGCTAATGCTGTTTCTTCTGCCTATGCAACAGCCGATGGAGATATTTGGAGCCTAAAGGTTCTAGTGGGTGATAATAAAAAGACAGTTATGGCAAAAAACAGTGGTGAAGCTCGTAAATGGCGCAAGCTTGACACGCTAGCAAAATACCTAAAACAAATTGGTTTAAATTCTTTTGAGATCAATGTAACAAACTTTGACCCTACTGTAAAAAGCCTTAAGCGACCAGACAGCGCTTCAACTTTAAAGCGCACCCACAGAGAAGCACACCAATCCTTTAAAGAGAAAACTCAAAAGACTGCCCAACTATTTTCTGAAGATACAGCATTAGAAAGAGTGAAGGAAAAATGGGAAGAAAGGCGCTCTAGGATTCTAAAAGAAGAAAATCCCAGAGCTAAGTAGTTACCCTATCATTTTGAAAATATTCGCCACCAACATGATGATCAGTACGGTGACTAACAGTCGGCGAATAAAGCCCTCACCACCACGAATAGCCGAATGACTACCCAGCCAACCACCGAGTGAACTAGCTACTATCATAGGGATAGCAATAGTCCAAATTACTTTCCCAGCCACTAGAAAAGCAATCGCAGCTCCAATATTTGTTAATAGGTTTAGTGGCTTAATTGTCGCCGTTGCTTTTAGAAAATCAAACTTTAAAATTTTCTTCACAGCTATTGCCATATAAGTTCCTGTACCAGGTCCTAAGACACCATCGTAAAAACCCATTGGCACAACAGCAAGTAAGGTTCTTGGCAAACTAATTTTCTCCTTTGTTTCAACGTTGCTATAGCTAACTTTATCGCTTAGGACAATAAACAAAGCGATAGGAATACAAACTAATATAGCCCAAAGAAGTATTTCTGCTGAAGCATTTAAAGCAAGTAAGCCCCCAAGGTATGAAGCAATCAGACAGGGAATCGCCCCATACGAAACTGTTCTCCAATGGATTTTTTTATCTAAGGCATATTTTATGACAGCCAGTGCTGTACCAGCAATACCTGTCACTTTATTAACTGCTAAAGCCGAAACAGGTGGCACACCAATAAACAACAAAGCAGGCAAATTTAACATCCCGCCACCACCTGCGACTGCATCAATATAACCTGCAAGCAAAGCAACTAATGTTAAGGCGATCAACCAATAGATACTGAGTTCGGTTACATTTTCCATTTATACTTAAGGGAGCACTCGTTTAACTTGTGCTTGAGTTATGCTGAGGTCTCTTATAAGTAAATGGAGCCAATAATAAGCGGTCAATTCGACTATCCTTATCTTCACGCTGAGTCTCCAAACCTAACTCCATTCTTGCAATTTCCTCATAAGGCAAACGGGTAGCCGTGCCAAATAAATAATCATAAAAGCTAAGTAGCGTACTGTAATTACTGTCTGTATATTGCTTATCACTAGAGTGATGCATACGGTGAAAATCAGGCGTTATAATGAACAAGCGTAATACACTATCGAGCTTTTTGGGTAACACAATATTACTATGACTAAATGAACTAGACAGAGAATGCAATAAACTATAAATCACAATCACAATGGCCGGAGCGCCAACTAACATTAGTATTGGTGTTAATATCAAGACCGTTAACATTGGCTCAATAGGATGGTGACGGTGACTGGTAGTCACATCAATTTCAGTATCAGTGTGATGTACACTATGTATCCGCCAAAGTACTGGCACACGATGAAATCCTCGATGAACCCAGTAATTGATAAAATCCATTAGCAGTAAAATAATCAGAAAAGCAGGTATATCTGAAACTTTAAAATGTTGCAGCAACGGTGACTCTGGTTGAAAATATCTCAATACAACTATTAATGCTATAGAATAAAAAAAGATAAAGAAGTAATTAAATAGCGCAAGAAAAATATTACTAAACCAGCGAATAGTCTGGTTTTTCTCAGTAGTTCGCCGTGGTATAAAACCCTCTATTAAAAAAAGAAGGATAATACTGCCAAAGATAACAATAAACTGAACCTCATGGGAGTTTGCAACCAGAAAACCTTGTCCTAGTTCAATATTTTTTGTTTCCATAAATACTCCTCAGATACAAACTTACTAGAGTATAGGAAATATACTATGGCACCCCCGCCTTTTTTTGATAATTGTAGAACTTATTAACAACTACCTAACGGCTAAGCAAAAAAAGAGCCGTTAAATAACGGCTCTTTTTCTATAATTATCTTTAAAGTCTACATTGAAGAATTTGTGTTTAAATCAATCATATTTAACATGATACGTCACCACAAGACCACGATCATCAGCAAAAACTTCCTGTGTCATAAAGCCAGCCATTCGACCCATGGACTCTATCAATTTCATCGCCTCAGCATCTTTACCATCTTTTACTTTAGCTTTGGGAATAGTCTTTATAACACTAGTTAACTGTTCATAGTAACGCTTCCCATCTAAAGCAAAAATCATGATTTCAGGCGTCTTACTTGAATAGTCTTTCATTGCAGGCTTTTTGTTACCTACCATAATATTCAAGCTCTTATCAGAACGACTCAAGAAAACAGGAGGCAATGGCACGCCTTTACTAGGAATAACGCCTTTAGGTAATTCTACCGAAGAACCATCTTCAGGCACTTTGAATCCCATAAGCCCAGGACTCATCATACCCACCATTGCAATAAGTCCACCCGGATCATCTGTACCAATTGAAACCATTGCTTCAACTTCTTCAGGCTTGTTATTATCACCCATTTTTATATCAGAAATAGAGGCATAAATTGATTTAAACTGAGACAATCCCATATTCATAACCATAGCCATACCACCCATACTCTTGCGAATCTTCGCCGCTTGAATAGCAGAACAGTTATTAGTTTTACCAGATTTAATTAAGAAACTAGAATATTGTGTTAGAGCATCACGTAATTTTGGAAAGTTAATATTAATCCCAAAATCAAAAATTGCATTTTCAGAACGTTTAGCAATATTGGTCTTATTTGCAATAGTCTGAAGAACACTACTTACATCCGATGATGTCTTGAAAAGTATCTCATAATCCATATTTTTCTCTGCTAGTGCTTTAGTACCAAACACAATCTCAGGCATGTTATTGACATGCTCTTCAGCAACGGCCATACAACCTTCAAGTTCTTTAGAGTCAATTTTACCCATCATTCCCATTGCAATTAGTGGGCTATTTTTCTTATAGATTTTCTTCAGGTTAACGTAACCATCCCCATAGCCACTGTATTTATTCTTCTCTAAGAAAGTATCCCAGCTCTTAATACCGTAAGGGTTTTCTACTTTTGCCTTGCCTGTTAAGTGATCAATCATCTTCTCTTTTTTATCAGCAGAGAATGCAGATGCTGCGATATGATCACCTAAGATAACTATAGCCGCTGATTTATTGCCTGTTTTATCAGGATCAATGAAACAATCAAATTCGCCACATTTACTTAGTTCTATTTTATAGCCAGATGCTTCTTCGGCACGCTTTAAAGTCGCCATTATTTTTTCTTTATCAGAAAACCCAAGACGGAACACAGGCATCATTTCATAACCATAAATAACCGATGATGCTTTTAACGATAAACCTGTCTCATCAAACTTTTTCTCATCGAGCTTACTACCTAAGTCTTTAAAGAGAGCACCAAAGAATGCACCTGCATCTTTGGCATCTGTTTTATCCGAATCCTTTTTTACCTTCTTTATGTCCGCAAACATATCCATCATCTGTTGTCCGCGAGACAGGTGGAATTTCATTACTTCGTCAGGGATAGAGTTTTTATTGGCAAATATGTAAGAAGTATCTGCAGGAACATTAGCGATTAACTCTGAAAAACCTGCTCCTCCTTTGCTCTTACCAAATATACTGGATAGGAATCCATCAGCATGAGCTGACATTGTTACGCCTGCTGTAATTGCAGTTAGTGAAAATACTGTTACTGCTACTCCCGCTGTCATTGCTGCTAGAGAAGACACAATCCCTACTTTTTTAAGTTTTGTTGGTTTCATTTTGCTCCCTCATTTTTAGAATAATGAGGAAGTTTAACAAATTTTTTTCAGTTAGAATAAATTAATGGACAAACAGCATAAATTAATCAGCTTTTTACTGACTCGGCAATGGCGAGATACGCCTACAGGTATAAATCTTAGCTTTTGGGTCAATTCAGAAAAAGGTCCTGCACATATCATTATTGAAAAGCAACAGGCTGTTTGCTTTATTCGTAATAAAAATCAAATCAAGTTACCTCAAGGTACACAACGAAAACCATTACAACTTAAAACACTACAACATGAGCCTGTTGATGCAGTTTACTTTAATCATCAACGTGACCTTAACCAATTTCGTAATCACTTATCTTATGATAAAAGCCAACTACTCGAATCAGAAATAAAACCCACTGAACGTTATCTAATGGAGCGTTTTATAACGGCTCCATTAGAAATAATTGGTACTCCAATTAAAAATGATGGGTATATTGAGTTTAAAAATCCTTCCCTAAAACCTACCGATTTCTCACCTGATTTACGTTGGCTATCCATAGATATAGAAACAGAAGATTTACGTGGAAAACTCTATTCTATTGCTGCTGTTGGTAAAGATATTGAGCGAGTATTTATGGTCAAAGACAAACCTAGCACTAGCCCAGAAAACATCAACTGGTGTCACAGTGAAAAAGATGCATTGCAAAAGTTCTTCAAGTGGATCAAAGACTATGACCCAGATGTTATTATCGGTTGGAATGTGGTGGCCTTTGATTTGGACTTCTTACAATGGAAATGTAAATGTGTAAACACCCCTTTTGATTTAGGACGCGGTAACTACCAACAACAAAATGCCACAGTTTTAGCCCCTCAACAAAGTGGACAGATGTACATTGCACGTATTCCTGGTCGTGTTGTTTTAGATGGCATCAGCAGTTTGCGTGGGGCTTTTTGGTCATTTGAAAGTTTTGCATTGGATTTTGTAGCTGGTGAACTACTTGGTAGGAAAAAGCTCATCAATAAACAGACAAGCAGTGAAAAACTACAGGAAATTCAACGCCAATATCGTGACGCGCCACTGGAATTAGCCGAATATAATTTAGAGGACTGTCGCCTTGTGGCTGATATCTTTGCTAAAACAGACTTGCTTAATTTCTCTATTCAACGCGCCCAAATGACAGGTTTAGCTATTGATCGAAATGGTGGTTCGACAGCCGCTTTTGATCATTTATACTTGCCTCGATTACACCGCAAAGGCTTTGTTGCTCCCGATATTGGTAGCCAACAAGATACTCAACACAGTCCCGGCGGTTATGTCATGGACTCACAACCTGGACTGTATGACAATGTATTGGTTTTAGATTTTAAAAGCCTCTATCCCAGCATCATTCGCACCTTTAAAATTGACCCTCTCGGACTCATCACTGACGAGTATGCTGACAACAAAATCCCAGGGTTTTTGAATGCTGAATTCTCTCGTGATCAACACATCTTACCCGATATTGTGACCCAGCTTTGGCAAGACCGTGATCACGCTAAAAAAGAAAATAACCAACCCCTATCTCAAGCCATTAAAATTATTATGAATTCATTTTATGGCGTGCTTGGTTCATCAGGCTGTCGATTTTTTAACCCGCAATTAGCCAGTAGCATTACTAAACGCGGACATCAGATCATTCAAAACAGTCAAAAACTTATTGAAGAGCAGGGTTATAACGTCATCTATGGTGATACGGATTCTGTCTTCGTGTTATTAGGTGGGAATAAAACTGAAAAAGAATGCCAAACGATTGGAAGACAACTGCAAAACACCCTAAATGAATGGTGGAAAAAATATCTAGAAAAAGAATTCCAAATTGAATCACACTTAGAAATTGAATTTGAAACACATTATTTACGTTTCCTTATGCCCACCATTCGTGGGGCTGAAAAAGGCAGTAAAAAACGTTACGCAGGCATGGTAAATAAAGGTGGCGAGAATCAGATGGTTTTCAAAGGACTAGAAACAGTGCGTAGTGATTGGACGATACTCGCCAAAGATTTTCAAAGAGAACTGTACCAACGAATATTTACTGACAAGCCCTATGTAGACTTTATCAAACAAACCCATGAGGCTTTACTAGCGGGGAAGTTAGACAGTAGTTTAACCTATGTAAAGCGCTTACGTCGCCCACTGGAAAGTTATACCAGCACACAGCCGCCTCAAGTAAAAGCGGCACGGAAAATGAAAAACCCCGGCCGTAAGATCCAGTACCTAATCACCTTAAATGGACCAGAGCCCATAGAAGATATCCAGTCCACCATTGACTATCAACATTATGTCGACAAACAACTCGCTCCCGTTGCAGATAGCATCCTTTATTTTCTAGATACTTCCTTTGAAAAGATCACTGCAAGACAACTTGATGTGTTTGGTTAATATGTTTTATAGAGATTAACGATGTGACAGCTTAACATTTATGCACTAAATATATGGTGATTCATGAAAATTCGCAGGGAGAGCGTAAATGTATATTCTAAAGAGCAAAGGAACAATTTCAATCTTAATGGGCTTATTTCTAATACTCATTTCATCGAGTGTTTTTGCTGGCAATGGTGGTAACGGTCTACTGACCTATGCCCCTTTAGCAAACAATACAAATCCTACTGACGTGCCAACTTTAAGTGGAATCATGTTAATAGTAATGTCTTTATTGCTATTTGTAGTGGGCTTTCGC
>CAZWEA010000121.1:0-8793 GCA_964632635.1 uncultured Cocleimonas sp.
ATGAGCAATAGGTTTTTCAGTAAACAAATAATCCTTTAACTCTTTATCAAAAGTCGGGTCTTTTCTACGTATCCACTCAAGTACCATTGCCGCATGTTCTTTCTCTTCATCGCGGTTATGTCGCAAAATAGCCTTTAGCTCTTCGTCTTTGCAGGCATCAACTCTTTGGTTATACCAATCAACAGCTTCTAGTTCTTCCATTAACGATACAATTGCCTTGTGCATATCTTTAGTTTCATCTGAAAGATCTTCTATGGGTTCGTGATATCCTTCGTTTGACATGTCATCCTCCTATTTAAAGTGACTGTTAAGATGCTTATCATACGCTGATTCAATCCAGCTTGTATCACCAGCAATGACATCACCCGCATGAAATGTTGGGATTTGATTACGAATACTAAGATAGTTATTGGTCATTATTAAAGGTTGCAGCACGCCATCAATGTGAGGCGTATTTTTCATTACAAAGCCTTTGCCTAAATCACTACTTTTCATATTTGATGTGGTGACAATCATAAAATTATTCGCAGGTACTTGGCCACCTTCGCCATATTCTTCGGTGATAACAAAAGTCTTTTTATAGACCAGTACTTCATCTAGCCATTTGACCATAGGCGCGGGCATATTGAACCACATGATCGGCATGATATAGATAACGGTCTCTGCCCATAAAAGTTTATCCACTTCTCTGTCTACATTCCAATCTTTAGTCACATCCGAAAACTTAACCGTGTGACCTTTATCCACGAGATTTTTCTCAGTTAAGTGAGCAAGAAAACCATTTAGCTGCCCTTTTGCATCAAAAATTGAATAGCCAGCTGTTACAATTAGAATATTCATTTTTAAACTCTCTCTTATTTATTTAGATGTGCGTAAAAACACTTTCCATTTTTCTGCGAGACTTTGGTAATGCAGCATTAAAATCATCTGTTGGATGTTGATAGCCAATTGCCAGAGCCACATCACATTGATAACCATCTAACTCTTTTTTGAATTCATCATTGACTAACTCAGTGTCGATGCCTTCAAGAGGTGTTGCATCAATTTTAAGGCGTGCCAAAGTATGTAATGTATTTCCAAAGGCTATGTAAAGTTGGGCCTTAGTCCAAGGAGCTGTATTTCCATTTTTATCAGTATTTGATTCAGCAAACACAAAACCACCAAATGCACCCTCTCTATCCTCTGGCTTTGTTCTACCATCTTCGATGCCTTTATCGACAACTTCTGCATAATTCTCACGGGTGTAATGCGGGTTATGTGCAAATAAAATAATCTGTGAGCTATCAAAAACATGAGGTCGGTTATAGTGGTGCATACGTTCAAAAGTGTTACTCATGCGCTGTTTCGCCTCATCAGTTTCAATCACTATAAATTTCCACGGTTGTGAATTGATTGATGATGCGGAAAGACGCATAGCTTCATACAGTACCTGCAAATCCTCTTCTGGCACTTTCTTACTGGTATCATATTTCTTGGTAGTATGGCGCCAATTTAAGTCTTTAATTATTGGATGTGTCATGCTGTTCTTCCTTTAAAGTTTTATGTTTATTGGTCATTGTCAAAAGATTCAAACTGAATTTCTACTCTCAATCCTTCTGGTCCATCTACAAAAACTTGATGTTCACCTGTTAAAGGAATGGATCTTTCAAAGTACTTCATTTTGTATTGCTTCAAGCGGTCTTTTAAGTCCGAGTAATCCACGCCACTAAAAGCAATGTGGTCTATGATGCCTGTACTAAAATGTGTTGAATTATGTGAGCGCCCTAAATAATCAGCTTGCTTTTTATCTGCCAAGTTATCACTGGAGCTGTTTTCACTTAGGTGGATAAGTGGTTTTTTATCACTATACAACCAAGCGCCAGGAAAACCGAAGGCAGGTCGATTACCTTGGTGAAGTCCTAAGATATTTTCAAAAAAATGGATCATTTCTTTCAAATCACTGGTGCGTATTAAAAAGTGGTTTATCACAATATTCATTATAGACTCCTTCGGTAAGGAAATTATTTTCTTGGTCCTGCTGTTGCACTTATAGTTGCTTTTGCAATTGTATTATTTTCAATAAAGAACCTTGCAATCGCACCTGATGCGCCCTCTGGAACATTAAGCTTATCCGTACTCATTGCATGCAAGGTAAACGTGTAAGTATGCACTCTTCCAGAAGGTGGACAAGGCGCAAAAAACCCGGGTTTACCGATATCCGTATTTGCTTCAATCGTTCCTTTTGGAATCTCAGTTGGAATGATTTTGCTAGTACTTACAGGAATATCATATGCAACCCAGTGCCAGAAGCCACTGCCTGTAGGAGCATCTTTATCATAGTAGGTAATCGCAAAACTTTTAGCATCCTTAGGTGCGCCAGACCAGCTTAATTCAGGTCTTGCATTGTCACCAGAGCAACCAAATTGATTCCAAAAGTGCTTGGGGTTAATTTTATCGCCCTCTTTAAACCTAGTACTTTGAATAGTAAAGCCTGTCGCTGATTTAACATCATCAGCATAAGCACTAGATGTCGTCATAGTTGTAATTACGGATAGCGCAAGAATTGTGCTTGTTAATAGTGCTTTATTCATTTTATTTCCCTATGTCTGTTATTGATTCGTCTATGTGTTTTAACTCATGGTGAAACTATAGAGGATTCGTTTTAAGTTGATAATACTGTAATATACGAAATTACTATTCACTTTAACTGAATAATTAAGCTAAGCCGTTTGTTAATAAAAGTGAAGCGTCGAAATAGAATGAGAATATATTTCGATGATCAATTAAAGGATCTAGGGTCATGAGTAAAATTGACGATATGGCATTATTTGTACAGGTTGTGAAAGCAGGGGGGCTTGCAGCAGCAGGTAGACAGATCGGTTTGTCACCTGCAAGTATGACAGCGAGAGTCAATGCCTTAGAGGAACATTATAATACAAGGTTATTACAACGAACCACACGCCGTATCTCTCTCACCGATGCTGGGCAACGATTCTATAATGCCTGTTTGCGTGTATTGGAAGAGGTCAAACAAGCAGAAGCCGCCCTGCAAAGTAATAAAGAATCCTTGTCAGGGCAGTTACGCGTTACCGCACCATCTGATTTTGGCCGACAATATGTTGTTCCAGCACTTTCTGATTTTGTGTCTCAACATCCTGCAGTAACGCCTTATTTACACCTTTCGGATGGTGTCGTGAATTTGATTGAAAATGGTTATGATCTAGGTATTCGTTATGGAAACTTACCTGATAGCGATCTTATTGTCCGAGACTTAGCTGTGAATCACCGTGTATTAATAGCATCCCCTAATTATCTAAAAAAGTATGGGGTGCCTAAGCATCCAAATGATTTAAAAGAGCATCAATGTTTAGTCGGAGAAAGACTGGGCGAGCCATTAAATAAGTGGCAATTTAAAGTGAAAGATGAACAGCTCATAATTAAAGTAAAACCTGCATTTAGCTGTAATGACAGCTCTATCGTTCGATTGTGGGCATTAGCGGACAAGGGGATTGCTTATAAATCAATTTGGGATGTACAACAGGATATTGAAAAAGGTGACTTGCAAACAATTCTTGATGATTTCGTGTTTGGTTTTATAACGGGTGATAACGAAAAAACAGGGCTGCAAATTGTCTATCCAAATCGACGATATTTACCCGTTCAAGTAGCAGGTTTTATTAAGTTCTTTAAGTATTATTTAGTGGATAAGAAGGCATCTTAAGTAAATTATCTGGAAAATAGAAATGAATGGCACCCCCCCCTTTTTTTAAAGATTGGCTGACAGCATAATCTAAGAACTAGGGTTTAAAATAAACCCTAGTAACTGATTACTAACTTACATTGCAGCTAATGCCGCAGTAATATCTAACATTCCCCTGCCATGCTTCTCTTTATCATAGCCTTCAAAAGAACGATTGGCATTTTCTTTTAAAATATTCGTTAAGTCTTTCATACTGTAGCCTAAGTTCTTACGTACATTCAGCTCTTCCATAAGTGCTAATGCACCAGCAATCATTGGTGCTCCCATGGAATGCCCTGTGAATACTTGATATCCACGACCATCTAACTTATAAAAGGGATCATCTTGTTCTGCTACCTTCTCTGTCATGGTCGACAACACTTGATAAGAAGGAATCAGAACACAATAGTCTTTGGCTAATTGCCCACAAGAATTAATTGGAGCAACATATTTAGTACTACCAGGTTCAGTCGGTTGGACTAAGACTGCTGAGATCCAAAGTTCTGGGTTCACTTTACTACTTAAACTTGGCATAGCATTTAGAACAGAGCTTCTATTTTCAAAGTCATAATTACTCTCAGTAATGATATAAACACCATCATTATCTTGATAGGCTTTAATCGCTGTTGCGAGTGCTTTCCATTGCTTCGTTTTTGGGATTAACGCATTCAAAATTATGGATTCATCTCCTTCATTGTTTCTAGAGACGCGCTTTAAGAAGTCCAAATCTGAACTATGAGTAAAAGTCACCAGACCCTTACTGATTAACTCATCAAGATCATCTACGTTGTCTTCAATATTATCCAGCATTTGAGTAATCGTCAGATTCTCAAGAGGGCCTCCTTTCTCAAGTAATACAGAAGGTGCTTCAATATTAAAACTACCTGTGACTATTCTACTTTCCTTGCGTTTGGTTACATTTGTTAATGCTGCGGTGAATGACTCTAAGAACCGTTCTAGTTCATCTATATCACCCCAACCTTTAATGCTTATATCTTTGTTAGCGTAAGTGTCAATATCATAAACATCGAGGGTAGATTGACAGGCTACACCTTGGATTCCTTCGCCATCACACTCAGCTGCTATCGTTCCTGCAACGTGAGTTCCATGTCCATCACCGCGACCATAGAGATCGATTTGATAAGCCTGATTCGCATCACCGATGTTAATAATGCCTTTGTCAGAAAAGGTATTATATTGCTTGATCACACGACTCTGGATATCAGGATGGGAGCTATCCACGACTTCCCCCATAATTGTTATACGGACATCCTTTCCAGTGACATTAAAATCAGTGCGAGCTTTGACAGCTTTAATTTCTCTAAAGAAACGAAGGCGGTTTAATTCCTGAATATTTGCGAAATCAGAGTTAATATCAAGCTCATTGAGGCTAGTAAGTGTACCCGTATCGTTATCGTTATTATCTCCGCCGCCACAAGCTGTGAGAGTAAACAAAGTGATGCTAGATAGGAGTGTACCTGTGAGGCACAGGTTAAATTTATTTAGAAGTGTCATCTTATTATTGTACATTTTGTGTTCCGATTAATTTCTGATGTTATAGAGTATGAATGATTTAATAACAATTACTGTATGGTTTTGTAAGCATGTGTAGAAATATGATGGATTTTTCAACTCTGATTAATAGAGTTACCAGCGTAATTCAAAGCAGGCACCGCTGTGCGTACTTTGAGTAACAGTGACTTCGCCTTGATGTTTTTTCATAATTAGCTTTACGATACTTAAGCCTAAACCAATGCCGCCTTTTTTCCTGTTTCGACTATTATCAAATGTTGCAAAGGGAGAAAAAACTTGAGCTATTTTATCTTTATCAATGCCTTCGCCATCATCTTCAATACGAATGATGGTGGTCTCATTAATTTGATAAGCTGTAACTGATATATTTGTTTTTGCATACTTTTGTGCATTGTCTAAAATATTACTTATAGCATGTTTAATTAAGGGTGCATTTCCAAGTACTGAAGTAGAAATATTACATTCATAAGAAAAGATAAGTTCAGTAGATAGATTGCTTTGAGATTTCACCAAATCCCCTAATAAGGGACACAAATCAAACTTGGTTTTATCAACTTGTGTCTGGTTTTGCATACGATTTAGCTCAAGAATTTCATCAACAGTATCTTGCATTTCATCAACATAGCCATCGATAACTTCAATATCTTGGTGTAATGATTCGAGTGTATTATGTTGGCGTGTCATATCCAGTGCAAAACGAATTCTACCTAGGGGAGAACGCAATTCATGGGGTATTGCGCCAATTAAAATCTGTTGCTCTTGCAGCGTTTCTTCAAGCTGAGCAGCCATCGTGTTAAAACCACTGGCAAGTGTATTCATTGGGGGTAATAAATTATTATCTGCGCGTGCTTTTAAGTCGCCTTTGCCCAATTTTTCAGCAATGTTTTGAAGGTGCTGAATTGGCTTAGTTAATTTTTTGACTAGCAGGAATAGGGCAAATGCTAGTGGCAGCATTAAGAGCAGAAACATTATAATGCTATCTGCAATATTCTCTGCCTGATCGCCACTATCATTATCTTCATCTATTTTTAAAATCCAATCTGAGTCTGTCAAAGCATAAAGAGCATATAAATCTGTGCTTCCAAAATAGGCATCTGAAATAACATGATTAATTTTTATTGATGCTAATTGCTCTTTTTCGGTAGCTGATAAATCCTTCTTAGTAATTAGAGATAAAGTGAAATCAGGGACTAATGTATTGTATGTTTTAACTTCTGTTTGCCATGTATCTTCAGTTTTGCTTTTCAGTGAAGTCGAAATTGTTTGATATATTTTATGAGAGCTATTTATTAATAAATCTTTATAAATAAAGTTATTAGCTGCAAACAAAACAACAAAGAAAGTAACTAATAAGAAAGCTAAAGCACTAAGATAAGTGCGTAAAAATAATGTATTCATTGTAAATTTATCCTTGTGCTTTGCTCAGGTTTCTCTGATTAGTCTTCTAAAATAGAAGAACGCTCGATTAGAAATTTTTTGCCAAATGGTGTTTTGTCATGACTTGCTGTAACAAACTTTGTTGCCAGTTTATAACGTTGCACTTCATCTTTCTTCATCCAATAAATAGCATCTGCAGGCGCTGCATTAATCGTAAACCAGTAGAACGCATCTGTTCCCATCATATCTTTAATGTAGTTCGCATTAAGCTGGTGATCTTGATGATCGCGTGGAAAATCTTTTGCTTGTTTTGAACCATCCGACCACGAGTGAACTCCGATTTTAGCACCATGTTCAATAGTGCGTTGTGTGCCAGAGAGAAATAAGTCTACGGCACCAGAGGCGATTACACTATTGCTTAGAAGATAAGTATTTAAACCTTTACTGCGAATATATCGTGCTAGTTTAAAGGTAGTATCATCATCTAGCGAACCTGAGCTAGCAGTCAAAACAATAGTTTTAACCTTTGGGTGAGTTCGTAAAGCCTTGGTGACTTGCTTATAAGACTTGCTATTAAAATCTCCCAGTAAGTACATTTTGTCATGCTGGATGGAGATTTTTGTCATTTCTAATTGATTAAGCGTAACAACCAGCATTTGGGTGCAGCCACTTATTGAAATGAACAATATAGCGGCAAATAGATATTTTAACTGTTTCATTATCGTGACCCTATGACTTTAAAACTAAAAATGAAGTGACATCACCAGAGCTACTATCTAAGGTGAGCTTAGCGCGCTCGCCTACAATATAGTGCCCACCTCTGACATAGACTTCCTTGACTGACTTATCATCTAAACTCAAGGTAAGACGGTAAATGGTTTTAGCATTCCTCTTATCAGCAGTAAAACCACCGATAACGCCACCAAGCTCAGCGGCATCTTCGCGTGTTGAGTCTGAAGAGTGACTGGCTAGAACCCTGCCGATAAGTGCGCCAATTAATACCCCTTTAAAAACTTTGCCTGTTGGAGCTTCTTTTTCTGACAATTGAATAATGTTACCAATCGTAGCGTTATGTGGAACTGCTTGCTCCGAAATATCTAAGTGTCCAGGATTAATTCTAGGTGGGGTACTGCTACATGCACTTAGTGTCATTGTAAGCATTAGAGCAGTCGTAGGTATTAGTAAGTTGGATTTTTTTACGTTGCTTTGTTTCATGTTTCTTTCCTCTTGATTAATTTATGAGGAAATAATGACAGGGAAAACACAACATGTCTGTCAGGCTTTGTAGGGGAATTGTAAGCTTTTGTAAGAATGTTATTTACTCAGAGATCTCTGTACGAATCAGATGATGAGTGAAATTTCATCTGATTTTTCTTTTGATACTGACTCGTGCAAAGCTCTCACTGAACCAGTAAATAACCTTGCCCACGTACTGTTTTGATATATCGATAAGGTGGAACATCGTCATCAAGTTTTTTACGCAATGAGGAAATCCGTAAGTCGATAGAGCGATCAATGCCGTCATATTCAATCCCGCGTAGCTGCTGATACAGGTCATCACGATTAACTGGTATGCCATCACTTTTGACTAAAATAGCTAATAATTCGAATTCGCCACTGGTCAATCTAAGCTCTATATCATCCTTGGTAAGTGAATATGTTTTTAAGTTTATGCTTAGATCTTGTATTTTTATAATCGCACTTTCTTTGCTATTAGTTGCAGTATTTTGTTCATGACTTTGATTGCGACGTAATAAGGCATTGATGTGTGCCAAGAGAATATGAGGCCGAACGGGCTTGTTCAAATAACCATCTGCACCCGTATTTAGAGCGGCAACTTCAGATAAATCATCATCTTTAGCAGTGAGCATTAAAACAGGATTGGTGTATGAGTTACGAATACGCCGACACACTTCAACACCATCAATGCTGGGTAACATAATATCCAGAACGACTAAGTCAGGCTGTATTTTTAAAATCAAATCAACCGCATCAAGCCCATCTTCTGCCCAACTGATTTCGAAACCTTCGCTGATAAGAAAGTTCTGCATCATGCTAGCCAGCGCTTGATCGTCTTCTACCAATACTATTTTGTGTGTCGTACTAATGGCACCCCCCCCTTTTTTGTAAGATTGTTGTCCCTATTAGATTATAACAGTCGGGAA
>CAZWEA010000122.1:0-8686 GCA_964632635.1 uncultured Cocleimonas sp.
GTCCAAAAGGGCCAGGCAAAAGCAAGCTAGATCCTTTCCGTCCGGAAATCGAAGCGTTACTAGCCAATGGAACCACCAAGGCCTTTATTGCTGAACGATATAGAACCACTCCGGCCAATTTGAGTAATTGGATGAAAAAGCACGGTATTACCCGATCGAAGCAACAAGGAACCCGTGGCTAATAAAACCATACCCCTTGAGACGCTGATTGTGCTACAAAACCAATTGGATGCACTATCGCCACGCAGTAAAAAACGTCGTCTGTTACTGGAAGAAGCCTCTACATTATATGGTGTTTCAGTCTCTACGATGCGACGATCATTGCGTCAACATCATCAACCGTGCCTGGTTCACCGTAACGATTACAATGAACCTAGAATAATTCCCCAGGCCGATATGAAACGGTATTGTGAATTAATTGCAGCAATGAAGCTGAGAACCACAAATAAAAAAGGACGGCATTTATCGACAGTAGAATGTATCCGTTTATTAGAAGAGCACGGCGTTGAAACGTTAGATGGATTAATAAAATCGCCAAAGGGACAGCTGAAACGTAGTACTGTCAGTCGCTACATAAAACGGTGGGGATATGATACTCATGCAATGACGATTGAACCTCAGGTTGTACCGTTTCAAGCGGTTTATAGCAACGATTGTTGGCAGTTTGATTTTTCACCATCAGATCTAAAGAAACTCAAAGGAGATAAATCGACTCGATCAGGAGAAAAACAACCCACTTTAATGTTAGCAAGCGTAGTGGATGATCGTAGTGGTATTTGTTACCAGGAATATCATACCGTTCACGGCGAAGATGCAATGACAGCGTTACGTTTCTTTTTCAATGCCATGGCACCTAAGAAACATAAAGACTTACCTTTTCAAGGCATTCCCAGCTTAATTTACCTTGATAATGGTCCGGTCGCTAAGAGCAAACTGTTCAAGCGGGTGATGGCACACTTGAACATTGAAATCCGCACCCATATGCCAAAGGGCAGTGACGGTCGGCGTACTACCGCCCGTTCAAAAGGGAAAGTGGAGCGTCCCTTTCGTACCGTCAAAGATACCTTTGAAACCCTGTATCACTTTCACAAACCCAATTCTCTTGAAGAAGCCAATGAATGGCTTCGACAGTATCTCAAGCGTTACAATGATATGCCGCACCGCTCGGAAGATCATTCCCGCCTGGAGGACTGGTTAAAACATTTGCCCTCTGAAGGCTTTCGAGAAATGTGCAGCTGGGAGCGTTTCTGCACCTTTGCCCGTGAACCCGAGCAACGCAAAGTGGATAGTGAGGCATGTGTCAGCATTAACGGTATTCGTTACCAAGTTGCTTTTGATATGGCAGGGCAAGAAGTCACCTTATTATGGGGACTTTTTGATAACGAACTCTATGTCGAATTCAATAATCAAAAACAAGGCCCCTTTCATCCAGCGGATGGGCCTGTGCCATTGGGTACGTTTCGCAAGCCGAAGAAAAGTACCATCGAAAAACGTGCCGACCGTATTGGAGAGCTGGCCAAGCAAATCAGCATTCCTCGTTCTGCACTAACGGGCAAAAAAGAAACCATCAGTACTTTATTGAATGATGCCAATGTGCTTAGACTAGAGTCACCACACTCTATTCCATTCAAAGATAAAGATCCGTTTGAACAGACTCTTTTCAACAACACAATTGATGCTAAGACTGCAATTGCTGAATTTTTTGGTCGTCCATTGGCACGGCTTACGTCTGTACAGATAAATGAAATTAATCGCATTCTTGAAGAAACTTTAGATAAGAAAACAGTAATGGCTAAAGTACGCAACTACTTTACTTTAAGTTTGAAAAATCGCCCAGGAGATAAATCATGTACGGAGAAATGATGCAATACTATGGCTTAACTAAAGACCTTGATAAAGCCGATTACTTTGAAACGGACGCGTTTAAACAGACACTACTTAGCCTGGAAACTGCTATTTTTTCCGGTGGAATTATCGCTTTAACAGGTATTGTCGGTATTGGAAAAACTACGGTATTGCGGCGAATTCAACAATCCTTACAAGACAGCAATAAAGTAATTGTATCCAAATCGTTGGCGACAGATAAACGCCGAGTAAATATCAATACGCTTTATACTGCTTTATTCTCTGATTTACCCACTGGGAAAGATTTCAAGATACCCACACAACCTGAAAAACGGGAACGGAAGCTGCAAGAGCTGATCCGGAAAATTAACAAACCGATCACTTTGTTTATCGATGAGGCTCATGATCTTCATTGGCGGACTTTAATTGGCTTGAAACACTTGGTAGAAACTGTTGAAGATAGCAAAGGCATTTTGGCAATTATTGTGGTTGGCCACCCAAAATTGGGAAATGAATTGAGAAAACCTGCCATGGAAGAAATCGGTGCTCGCGCTAAAGTCTTTAATCTCGATGGCTTGGGGCTGCAAAAACAACAGTACATCGAATGGGTATTGGATCAATGCAGTAAAACCAAAATAATAGCACATGACATTATGACCAAGGAAGCCATTGAGCTTTTAGCTGAGCGGTTAATCACGCCATTGCAAATAACGCACTATCTTTCTCTAGCGCTAATTAAAGGACTTACTACAGGCACCAAACCAATTGATAGTGAAATCATTGAGGCCGTGTTGTCACCTGACCTTGATACACTTGAACCAAAATTGGCTCGCCATGGCTATGGAATGGCTGTGTTGTGCGAGCATTTGAATGCTCGTCGTAATGAGGTTAGAGCTTACCTGAGAGGACAGCTTTCAGCAGGAAAGACGGAAGAATTTAACAAAGAAATTCATAAGCTGGGCATTCTGTGACCCCCCCTATGAACCAGTCGACTATTCCCCATGAGCAACATTACCTAGTCTTTTTGGATGATATTAAATCAGAGATCAGGAAAGCTCGAACTCAGGTATCACGAGCAACCAACCGTGAATTGATCCAACTGTACTGGACTTTGGGAAAAGCCATAGCAGACAAACAGGAACAACTTGGCTGGGGTAAGTCTGTAGTTGAACAACTTGCCAAGGATCTCCAGAAGAATTTTGAAGGGCGCCGAGGTTTCTCTACTCAGAATTTATGGTATATGCGCCAGTTTTATATAGAATATCAAGATGACCCAAATCTCCAACAGCTTGTTGGAGAAATTCCCTGGGGGCAAAACCTGACGATTATGTCCAAAGTCAAAGATCATGATGCTCGCAACTACTACCTTAAAGCCACCTTGGAAATGGGATGGAGTCGTAATGTGCTAATCCATCAAATTAAGTCTCAAGCCTATGAGAGGCATCATTTGACCAAAAAGCAACATAATTTTCAACAAGCACTTCCCGAGCATTTGGCAGAACAGGCGGATCAGGCAATGAAAGATGTTTATATGCTTGATATATTGGGAGTAGAGAAGCCTATATTGGAAGCAGAACTGGAGTCGAGAATGGTTTCTAAAATCAAAGAAGTGATGCTGGAATTGGGATACGGCTTTGCTTTTATTGGAAATCAGTATCGGATTGCAGCAAATGATAAGGAATATTTTATTGATTTACTGTTCAGTAATCGCCGTTTGAACGCACTGGTTGCTATCGAACTCAAAGTCGGTCGTTTCAAACCGGAGTATGCAGGTAAGATGAACTTTTACCTCAATCTTTTGGATGATTATGTGCGAGAACCAGGTGAAAACCCATCAATCGGTATCATTCTTTGTACAGAGCGAGATTACTTCGAGGTGGAATATGCACTTCGTGGACTCGATAAACCGGTGGGAGTATCTGAGTATTTATTAACACGAAAATTGCCTGAAGAACTAAAGAATAAGCTGCCGGATGCCAAACAGCTGGAAGACAAAATCCGTAAGGAAATTGGTATCCTAAAGTCTGCGGATAACGTCAAATAATGTGAGAACTGCTAACTGATAAAATCACTTAATGTGAGCAGACCTTCGGATACGGTCAAATAAAGTGAGCAGGATTGAATTTATAAAGTCATTTATTGTGAGCACGAAAAACCGGATAAGTGCGAGAATTGGGATTTATAAAAGCGAGCAGCTACACCTACTGTCTTTTTCTTACAGGTAATTAAGTCATCGCCCAATAATGACTTACTGAAAAAGTATTTTATCTGTATTTATTAGCTTTCCCAAAAGAATGCTTATTTAAAATAGAAAAAATAGAGTATTACCATGCCTGATAAAAAGAAGACCAAGTATACATTAACAGAGTTGTTGAAAAAGTGTGATGAATCAGCCCCAATGCCTCAAGAACTGGTTGACTGGGAGAAGGTTAGTTTCTCCGATAATTTTGATGTGAAAAAACCAGAGTTAATAGAAATGGTTTCTTTAAAATTAAAGGAAGCAATTTACGATACAGAAATAACTCGAAAACGACTAGAAAATACTTTAGCAAGGATAGAGAAAAAAGTTGAAAATAATGATGATTTACCTGTGGAATTTGTAAAAGATATTTTAGTAGGATTAAATGAAATTAAGTTTGGAAAATTTTCTGAATATCATTTTCATGAGAAGGAGAAGAAAAATGCAAAAAATAACATTTAGATTGAGAGATTATTTTTTGTTTTTTTGCAATTTTTCAGCTGATTTAACAAAACCAGACAAAAATACATTGTAAAGACATAAATAAATGTAGTAAGGATAATAATATGATTACGATTGTAACGGTCAGTTTTGCTGTGGTTTTTTCTATAGCAACCCTTTTTGTAGCGCTTATGGCTGGTTTAATTACAGAGGGAAGTTTGGGGAGTGATGAGCCTGAATTTAATAGTTTAGAAATGATAAAGATAGGCTTTAAAGTAAAACCTAGTATCAAGTTTGGTGGGGTCATCTATACGGGTATTATACTATTTTCAGGTCATAGCGAATTTTTGATCGTTGCTTGCATCACTGCAGGGATTATGATTTCTTTACTGATTCTTGTTGAGATGTCTAAAGATAAAAAGAAGAAGAAAAGAGTAAAAAGTCCATTTAAATGGATGTGATAGGAAGGTTACCTCTATCTTCATTCCTTGGTGAAGATAGAGGTAACAGTATAATATAGTATGATATGACTCCGTATCATACTATGAATTTAACTCATTAATTTTTATATCTATTTCATTTTTAACAACATTGATACAAAACTTTTGCATGCTATCAGGTGTGTGTTCTGAAATATACTTTAACTTGAGCAAATAAGGTTCTGATAACCTCAAGTTGTACACTTTAGTTACGTCTTCTCTTACGCTTACATCTTCCCAAGGATAATTTGATTTATGCTTTGATTGTATTTTTTTAGTTGTTTTTTCTTCCGCACCAGAAAGAAAATTGTCTAAGTCTTGGTTTTTTTTTACAGGTGGCCTACTCTTTAAATTACTCATTGCCAAACACCTCTTTATATAAATCGTTCATTTCACTAATTGCTTTCTGGTCTTTCGGTTTTAATTCGATTACAGCCAAACCATCTTTAGCTGCTTTTCTGTAAGCAATGCGATCTCTTATAGTCACATTTGCTAATCCTAGATTTGAAAAATCATCCAATAATTTCCCTGTTTCTTCCGACTCATGGACAGATGGGTTGGTGGATGATCTGCTGATAATCACGTTTGCCTGAATGTCTGGGTTGAATCCTTTTGCTGTTTCTACCAATTCATCCATTTGGTTTAACGTCCAAATATCAAACTGTGACGGTTGAATAGGAATAAAGACTTTTTCCACCACAACCAAGGCTGATCTCAGTTCAATAGAGTCACGTCCACCTGCGTCAATAATGATGTCGTCATAACGACCAGATAAATCCTGAACCTCTTTAGGCAAGCCTTTACCAAATTTTTGAATACAGGCTACACGGGGCGTGATACTTACATCATCTCTGCTTTGTGCCCAATAGTTTGCACTACCCTGAGGGTCTGTATCAATTAACAATACATCGCGCCCATCCAAGGCTCTCATCGCGGATAAATTGGTTGCAATGGTTGTTTTACCAGTACCTCCCTTTTCTCCGCCAATTAAAATAATCATATCATTTCATCCTATATTATATGGTATGGTATGATTTAATATCATATCATACCTCTAGCTAGAGATATGATTGTTTTGTCGCCGTTTTTAAATGCTTCTAAAGTTAATGGAACATTTCCTCCGCTATTATAAATAGTTTTTATTAAAGGATTACCAGCCTTTTTGTGCTTTTCCCAATACTGCTTTTTCTTTGATTTTTACCTAAAAACTGACTTATACTGGTTGCAATAAGTGCAACTATTGGAGAGAAAGATGGTAAAAATGACAACGATGGGCGTTAAGCTGGATGATGAAGTAAGAACCCGATTAAAAGCATTAGGGGAGGGGAGGGACAGAACGCCACACTGGCTCATGAAAACCGCTATTACTGAATTCTTGGATAGAGAAGAAAAACTTGATATTCGCAATAAGGAAGCGGATGAGGCATTGATAGAATATCAAAGTACCGGTGAATATGTCAGCCATGACAACATGGAAAAGTGGCTTAAAACATGGGGTACAGACAAGGAAAGCGAATGTCCACAATTAGAAACTTAACCCTTGTTTGGTCAACCACCGCAAGAAATGACTTAATAAGACTTAGAGAATTTATTCAATCAAAAAATCCTCGCGCTGCGAAGCGGTCTTCTGAAAAAATCATTAAAGCAGCAACACTCATATTAGCTAATCCAGCTATAGGAACTCGATTAGAGGGCAGGGAAGATTATGAGCTATTTACCCCCTTTGGGAAAAAAGGCTACATTTTACGTTATCAAATAATTGATGAAAAAATTGTTATCTTAAAAATATGGCATACCCGAGAAGATAGATAAGAAACTGAACACTTTGGGGTATTTTAGTTCATTCTTCTAAGGTGTATTATTGAATCAATATTAACTTATTAAAGGATTATGAGGGGCTTAACCTTTGGCTTAAAAAAAATGGAAAACCTAGTATTAAAGAGATTATTGATATTGAAAAACAATGATTTTATGATATTAAAAAATAAAAATACATCTAATAATTCGGATAGAAGGTCTATAATTTCAGAGAGTAACAAGTAATCTTAGCCAATAATGATGATGAAATGAGTAATTTTAGTGTAGCAGCGACAATCGTATTTATTGGTTGTATAGCCATGTTGTATTTTGCCAAATGGTGGAATAAACATCACGAAAAGTAAGTTTAACTTAGGAGATTGAAAATGCTTAATCAAATATTTGTAGGTTTAGCGGTACTTTCAGTTGTTATACTTTTTGGCTACTTAGCTTTATGGAGCTGGAAAGACATGAAAAATCACGAACAAAAATAACCTTGAGGGTCACTATCGACAATAAGAACAGATAAACCACGCTCATGCATTGAGCGTGCAAGATTAGTGCTAATAATGGTTTTACCGCTCCCTCCTTTGGGGTTTAGTACTGAGATAATAGGCATTAAAATGCTCTCTTTATGGTTTATGGTGGTCACTCAAATGAGTGTTTACTCAATCTACTTTTATTTAGCTATCTTATTTTTGCAAAAATTAATAAAAGCCCCATCTGGACTATTTGCTATTTCTTTTCCTTCTATCCATTTTAACCATTCAGATTCGAGTGCATAAACATCAAATTCTCTTCCTAAAATTTTCTTAGCTTTTTCAATTGTCTCAGGACTTAAAAATATTTTTCTATCTTGATTGCTTTGACTGATTTCACCATGCCAATTCTTATTTCTAAAAACAACATTGTCTCCATCAAAACTGAGTGAATAATCAGGCAAATGGTTATTTTCGATAATATGTTTAACAGCTTGTTTGAATAATCGTATATTTCCAGATGAGCCGACCTTTTTATGCAGATTTTTAAGCCCTATATGCCATTTTTTTTGATTACCGCAGTGTTTTCTAGATATTTCGTAAATTCGTCGATCTATGGGCTTTCTAAGCCTAAAATATTGCCTATTAATACTTAATACTTCTTTTCCTAAGACAGCGTTATAAAGCCAGTCTGAAAGTTTTACTTTAACTTCTACCATTCTGCTATTTTTATCCTCTGGATTTTCCCTAATAATTGTTGCGCTATCTAAAATATGAAACCGATCATCAATAATTTTGTTGTCAGTTTTTATATTAGTTTTTATTAATGCTCCAGATAGTCGATCAAAAGCTTTATTTAGTCTTTTATAACCATCTCCATCTGTTTGCCGATTAGTTGAAACAAGTAAATCATGAGCTTTAAAACGAATGATTTTACTCGGCTCTTGACC
Organism: uncultured Cocleimonas sp.; assembly: GCA_964632635.1. Lineage (GTDB taxonomy): Bacteria > Pseudomonadota > Gammaproteobacteria > Thiotrichales > Thiotrichaceae > Cocleimonas. The sequence continues at coordinate 8,231 of CAZWEA010000122.1, forward strand.
TTGATTAATTCCAGCCATTAGCTGAGAAATGCAATAAATTAAAATATCTTTATCGTGGATAGTAGCTAAACCTATAGCACTAGGAATAATAGTAACCGTATTACCATTATGTTCATAAATCCTTATATTTATATCGGGCTTCGTAGAAAGCGTAAAAAGTGGATGTTCCATACTAGCTAGATCACTTTTCGGAATCACATCACCTAAATCACAGATAAAAAGGTCATTTTGAGGATGTCTAACAGGTAAAAGTGGCTCAGTCATTTTTAATATTCCTAAGTGTATGTAGAATCGCTGTAATATTGAAAAGTATTCGGGGTTTCAGATACAAACAATCATTTTATACGGGGTTTCAGATACAAAAGCAATGAATTTATACGGGGTTTCAAATACATTCGGGGTTTCAGATACACTTCTTCGGGGTTTCAGATACACTTCTTCGGGGTTTCAGATACA
>CAZWEA010000123.1:0-8373 GCA_964632635.1 uncultured Cocleimonas sp.
GAATGGAGCAGATGAATCTTTCAAGAAAAGATATAGAGCCTTATATCGGAGGAAGGGGCAGAGTTTCAGAAATTTTAAATTATCAAAGGAAACTTTCGTTAAATATGATAAGGAGTCTTCATTCTAATTTATCTATTCCTTTAGAGAATCTTATCAGCGAAATAAAAATAATTGCATAATAATGGCTTGCACGCGGACTGCGATAAGGGGCGTTATGCCCTGGAGACTCGGGTCTCGTATTCAGAAAGCAAGTGCATCGTTATTGTTCTCTTTGATTATTAGTAAATTCCATTCAATACTAAAAGTTCAAAACAAATAATTATTGAAACTTCTCAGCCCTTTTAATAAGTTGTTCCAAATTAGGTTCATCAAGATTCCATGGTGTTCCTGGATGAATGATCACAGCAGTACATTTTTCAGCAGAACGTACAATATCTTCAAAAGTACCTTTAGTGGGGTCTATAACAATGGCTTTTTTCTCTTTATTGTATTGAAACATTGAAGGCGCAATATCAACACATTCATCACAGGTTGTGCAATCTGGGGTTTCTATCCAGACTGGGTCATGTGCTGTTTTTCTTTTATCATCAGGCTTTTTAGCTGCTGCTTCTGCTTTTGGTTTTTCTACTGGTTTTGGCGTAGGTTTTTGTTCTTCTATTTTGGGTTTTTCTTTAGTTTCAGGTGAAATGCTGCCTTTAGTTGAAACAGCAGGTACTTCTGATAATATGCGAGTTAAAGCACTCGCGTCACCACCGACCATACTCATTAAACCTTCAGTAATCGTTTGTGCCATTTCGGTTTTGGCTTGATCGGCAATGGCTTGGGTATCTATTTCAACTCTACTGTCACCACTTAAGCTTTTTAAGGTATGCCAAAAAACTTTTTGTTCTTGTGTTGTTTTAACTATTGCTTCAGATACGATTACTTTTAATAAATGGTTGCTTTGTGGGTGAACTGCCCAAATAAAAGGAATGTTATTAGCTTGTCCGTGACTATCCATTTCAAGATATTCAGTTAACAACACTATGTTATTTGAATTAGCATTAGCAGGTACAGCTTTAAAATGATGGGCAAAAGTAGATTCAGTTAATGCCCAGTCAGCATAGGTGAGTGGAACATCCATAGAGAATTTATTACCATATTCATCGGTGTAATCTAAAGAATAAGTGATCCAGTCTTGATCTATATCAGGATTACCAAGCAGGTTAATACATTCTTCCCAGGATTTACCTAATCTGGGATCAAATGTCATCAGTGGATAAGCACGCGATTCAACAGCAATTCGACTTTGAAGAGTTAGAGAGTTATTAGCCATTCCATTTTCTGGCTGACTAGATGCATAGATAGACCATAAAGCTGGCCCTCTATAGTTTAATCCATCAATAAAACCAGCTAAACAATGAGTTGAATTAGAAAGTGAGCTTTGATGGACATAGGCAGTACGATGGGCCATCGTGATAAGTCCTAGTTCTTTACGCAGGCTAATTGCATTTTCTGATGGTTGATTGTCTAATACTAGCACTTTGATTGGTAGTCCAGACATCAAATTGGAAGATAAGCTTTGCAATCCAGAGCTAAAGCTTGTTCCTTCTGAGCTTAATGTTATCAGGGGAGGGCAGAGTAAGTATTCTTCTTCACTAAATTGATGCCAATCAAAATGTGCAAAAAAATTGTCATGTTCAGATTTATCGTATTTGCCTTTAATTTCTAGTTCTGCAGTACGGATAGCTTTAAATCCTTCCGCCATTTTTACCATGTGGCCTTCAAAAAGTCCCATAGCTAATGAAGGTGCATCTTGTGTTAAATGACGAGCCCAAGGAAAAGGGTAGGGGTTGAATGGAAAAGTAGCTGCCCAGGCTGTATCTGAGCAATCCCCACTGGTTATACCTAAGCTTGCACGGCCTTCTCCAGAGGGTCCTTGTTTATAACTCCATCTTAACTGTTTTAATTTTTCGACTAATTGTAATGCCCATCTTAACCATTTTGGGTCAATAGGTTGAGTCGCTCTGTCTTTATCAAGTGTGCCGGTTAATCGAGATAATGTAAGGTCTACATTGTGATTTTGGTCAATAGCTGTTTCTAAGGCATCAATATCACTAATATCAACTGTCTCAACCAGTTTTAATCGAATATGTTTTTCCAGCTCTGTTATCAGCTGATCAATTTGTTTAATATGTTTTTCAATACGCGGTTGCATTAATGCAGTGACTGTACTAGAAAACAAATGGATAACTGTTTTTTCTCCACTTCCTGCTCGTGTATTATCACTGTTTTGCATGGCATTGTGGTTTTTCTTATCTAATAATAAGGTGTTTAAAATGCCAATTTTTGCTTGCAGGTCATCAATACGGCTATATTTTTTATTTGAAGTAGGTAAGTCTAGCCAGTAAGCCCAGTTATCACGAAGTGTTTGAATAGATTCTGGCGTTTGTTCAACTACAGTTAATGCATCAGTCTCACAAACTGATACGCATTCCATGCAGCCTTTACAACTGTTTGGGTTAATGGTGATGGAAAATAAGCCGCCATTTCTAGGCATATGGCTGTTCATATCATCATGATATGGTTCAGTCAAAGCAAATTTGTATGAACCTGTTTTTTCTTTAAACCATTCAAATTCTTGTGCAACTTCTTCTTGATCAGGTTCTGGATATTCTTTAATGGTATCGCCAATTGCTTTGGCAAAAATAGGGTCTAACGTTGTGCCTACCGATTTTTCAACGGTTAATTCATGATATTTTTTTTCTACGGTACGAATCGCGCGGCGTAAGTGTTTAACTATATGACCTGATTTTTCGATACGTTTAATGTTAGTTTCAAAAACTTCACTCACCGTGTTGATCAAACCAGGGATTGCACTGTCAGGGCAGGAGGTATAACAGTTTCCACAAGCAGTGCAGTTTTCAGGAATCCATATGGGGTGCTGCAAACGGTTGGCGGTCATGTCACCAAAAATACCTGTGGCAGCAGGGACTACACCTAAAGCAGCAAAAGGGCCAACAAGATTCTCTTTTGCAAACTTTTTATTGCTATATTGGCTGCCTGTTTGATTCCAAAAGCGGTGAATATTTGCAATTGCTGATTCATTGGCTGGTTTTTGTTGTAGCAATAATGGTGCTGATGCTTCTATTTGGATAGGTGAAGTTGTATTGCCTACATTCATTTCTGCAACAATAATTTCTTGCAGGCTTTTATAACTGCGCTGAATCAGGTCTAGGTTGTTACCAATAAAAGACTGAATTTGTTCTTCATTTTTATCAGAATCTTTAATAATATCAGTTGTTTTAAAAAAGGCTGATTTAAAAATAAGATGTTGAAATTCAAAGGATGAGTTTATATCACTTTTTTGTTGATCAAGCTCATCTTGCGCGAGGTTATTTGCATCAATAAAAAAGACTCTGATATTTTTATCAGATAGTATTTTTTGAGCACTGGCGGGAAAGCTATGCCATACATCAATCGCTTCACTATATTGACTTTGGATAATAAAGACCCCGTGCTCAGCAAGCCCAGCTAAAGGATTGCTATGAGAAAATACATTAGGGTTAAGGGCTAATACTGTATTAACAGTGGTATATTCGTCATTTAGGTGGAATACTTTTGAAGCAGTAGTCAAATAAAAGGTGGTGGGTTGACCTTTTTTTTCAGTTTCACAGAAAGGTTTGGCTTTAACTTCTAAATTAAAATGATCAAACAAAGTTTGAGCAAGGTCTTGACCTAGAAGGTCATTTTTCCATCCTCCTAATGAGTGAATGCGAACAGTTTTTGCGTCATCGGGCAATAAAACTGGGTTTTCATTGCTGCTTAAAGTAAGGTTATTAATCTCCGGGTAGGCTTCAATAATAGAATGATGCTGTATTTCTTGTTGTGGAGACAGGTTTTTATTACTGATAAAGTTGATACCAAGGTAAGCAAATTTAAGTTGCTTAGCTTCTGGAAGCATGTTGTCAACGGCTCCAATAATATCGCTGACTTTTATATTGTGACCACCCAACCCAAAACAGGCTGAATATAAAAGAGAGATATCAGTAGTTTTAGAATAGCTAGCATAATTAGCATACGCTTCTTTTTTGGTTCTCCCGTTGTCGATTGCTTTATTAATACAGCTGCGTATCTCAGTAATAATCGGTAAGTCTTCTGCCATTGGCTGATCTGTTCTCTCAAGAACAAGTACGCCTTTTTTTCCTTTAACAATATGACTTAGCAAGTCACCAGGAAAAGGTCTGAAGACTGTTAAGTCGACTACACCTACTTTGAGTTTACGAGAGCTACGCAAATAATCAGCAGTCATTTTTGCATTATTGATAATGCTACCTTGAGCAATGATTAAATAATCAGCATCTTTGCAAAAATATTGATTTATTCGATGATAACGACGACCAGTTAATTCAAACCATTCATCCATGCATTGATCTGTAATTTTACTCACATGATCAAAGAAATAAGGCCGCTGTCCTGCAACTGTTTGCATATAGCTATCTGGATTTTGATGTGCACCCGTTTGTGTAGGCTGGTCAATTGACCAGGTTTCTGGAACTCGGCGACGTGTTTTACCAAATAAAATACTTTGTGCAGGCGTTGGTGTGGTAATAATATCATCTGGTAAACCAACAAATTTTTCAATAAGCTCACGCTCAGGAAGGTTGAGCGGTTCTATTAAATCAGTGGTTAAAAAGCCATCTTGAGCTACTGCAACTGGGTTTAAACTGAGTTCAGCTATTTTTCTGCCGATAAGATTAAGGTCAGCAGCAGATTGATTGTTATGCGCAAAAAATTGAATAAAACCTGTATCACCCATGCTATGGTAATCGTCATGGCTACAATAATGGTTTGACGTGGCTTTAGTTGCTGCAGTACAAACTATATTTAATACATAAGGAAGTCTTTTTCCAACCGCAGCATATAAGGATTCATGCATGGATGCGATACTGTGGGATGAAGAGCTAAAGTGCGTGGCTCTTAATCCAGAAAGAGATAGTCCAGCCGTTGCTGTTAAAGCAGTATTAGCACTTTCAGAATCAATAGAAATTAGAGTTCTATTGGATATATTTAGATGGCCTTTGTTTTTTTCTTGCTTCCAAAGTGCACTCATTTCAGAAGCGGACGATGTTAGATAAATACTAGCAGCATCACTGGATTCTCTTTCACACAGTACAACGACAGAGATACCGTTCATTATTTTACGTATACCGGGGTATTTGGGAATTTTATCTTGTTTTTTCTTACCAAAAAGAGCCATTGTTTACCTTTGTGATTATGTGCTTTATGTGTTGGTGTGGTTAAAGTGATAAGTGTAATTATGCGGGGACTGATGTTTCTTCTCTCTGCAAATCAAGATAATGGTCGGCTAAATTTGTTGGGTTAACGATAGAGCTGTTAGCCCAACCTACACAATTTTCCATTATTATCTATATGTTTTTTAATTTATACTTTGCGTACTCATGAGTTATATCTGAGGTAATGATTCAGTACGCATAGTTTTTTTAGCTGCTTTTCCCACGCTAGATCGTGTTGTGCCTAATTTACTATCAATCCAGACAATAGCCCCCGTTGGACAACGTTCAATCGGAGTTCTATCAACTAATATTTCATCATATTTTTTAAAATCAATAATAGCCAAATTATCTTTTATTTCTATTAAACCTTTAGGTGCATCAGCAGCACATTTTTCACACCCTGTGCAAGCAACTTCACATTCTTCTAGAGCTTTGTCACCTTTTTCAAGGCTTTTGCAGGCTACAAATAATTTATGGCTGACAGGTTGTAGAGAAAATAAATCTTTGGGGCAAACCACTATACAATCATTACAGGCGGTACATTTGTCTTCAACCACAATGGGTAGTCCATGTTTATCCATATAAATGGCATCAAAATCACAGACATCGGCACAGTCAGCAAGACCTAGACATCCCCAGTTACAACCTTTGCCTCCGCCAGATACAGCTGCTGCCGCTTGGCATGACTGTAATCCTTTATATTTGGCCCTGGTGTAAGCAACATGGGTTCCACCTGCACAAGCAAGTCTTGCCACGACTTTTTCAGTTTCCCCCATATCAACACCAATAAAAGCGGCGATTTCTGCATTTCCGTCAGGCGTATTAACGGTGCATGCTGATGGGTTTTTTGCCCCGCTGACAACAGCTTCGGCAAAAGGGCGACATCCTGGGACGCCACAAGCTCCACATTGGGCTTGTGGCAACATCTCATCTACCTCTTCAATACGAGGGTCTTCATAAACATATAGTTTTTTGTTGGCAATAGCTAAAATAATAGCTAGAAGAATCCCAAGGATTACCATAAATAAAGCGGCAGTCAATATGCTTGACGTCATGGGGAAACAAATTATGAGTTTAAATATTAAATATTATACACAAAATTGTCTTTTTTAGGGGGATCAGGGATTTTTTGAATAGAGTGACTGTATTGCTTTACAGTTGGTTTTTTTGCTTTCTTTGTGTGGGAAAACTACTAATAATAGGTGTTGTTTTTAATACCGAGACTAGTTGAATGATGAAAAGTTGGATTGTATATTAATTGACAAATTACAGATAAACTAAATGTTTAACTTGTTTATTTAGGTTAAGGAGGGTCTTTTGATTAAAACTGTTTGAAGTGAATAAAGTTGGTCAGTTTAAAATAGAAATAAGTAAGAGCTATTATATTACGCTATTAAAAACTGACCATAAATATTATCATTTATTTCTTCTGCCATCTAAAATTTCTTGTTCTTCTCTAGCTTCTCTTTCTTCTTCTTGTTCATTACCAATCATTCTGACGATACTAAAACCTACCATGCCGCCAACTAAACAAGCCATAAGTAAAGGCATGGCAAAGGGTACTTCATGGGTATCTCTCATATTTATTTGAAACATAACAGAAAAAATATCTAATACAAAATTAATCATTTTCAAGTCCTCTAAAGTTTTATATATGGAGTTTATATTAATTTAAGCTTTTACAAATGGTTTGAAGAGGTAACTAAAAACCAAAAGAATAAAAATTAATATAGTAAGTATATTAGTAGATAATAAAATTATTGTCTGTGATCAAGTCACATAAGACCAAGTATTTTACTTGGTTATTTTAAAATAATTAAAAATAGAAAATTTCTTAGAACCTGTTCAAGATCTATTGAGTAAAAATTCGAATGAATGCAAGAACCACCCTGTGCAAGCTAGAATTCAGGAGCCTTTCACAGTTTTTCCAGAGTTGGCGACTTTCTCCAGCCAGTCAAAGCTTCGTTCGACTACCCAGCGCTGAGGAATCACTGCAAACGTATGAAGTTCACTGCGCTTAGCAACAGGCACTGATGCCCAATAAGCTCTTTAACGCCTTCTGCAAAAGGTTTTCCATTATATCCTCCATCCGCCAGAACTACACTCACTTGATTTAAATCTCTCTTATGATTTTCAATTCCCTGCATCGTAGCCTTTAAACTCAGTCGTATCAGTATTATTTACACTTTGTGCGTCTACGATCAGAAAAGTTGTGTCTTCATTTCTTCTGTTGCTCTGTCGTTCTTGCCTTACTAGATTTTTTTAAAACCTGCTCAAGAATGCTTGGCTGGTCAGGAAAAGGCTTATGACTCCAGATTAAAAAATATTGATGAACAGTCTTCCATTTAGGATAGTCTTTGGATAGCTGACGCCATTGACAGCCACCCTTAAGAATATACAATATTCCGCAATAAACATCGTAGAGATCAACTGTTCTCGGTTTAGTCCTTTTTCTTGCCAACTCAAGAATAGGTTTGATCTTTTTAAACCGCTCTCGGCTAATATCGCTAGGATATATTTTGTCTCCTATCTTTCAAATAATTATATAATATTCCTAATGTAATATCTTGAGCAGGTTCTAATGAAGCTGAGAATGATTTGCTAGAAATCTATCGTTATGATTTTATTAACTACGGTAAGCTTAATATTGAGCAGTAGATAGAAGGACTAAAAGATAATTTTTTTTGGATATTTTTTAAGTTTTTTTTAGAGTAAAAAGTATTTTCAATCAAACAGGATACCAATGACTAAGCATGGAAACAGTCTTTTTGGTGATGGTAATGATGCCATTGCCTGGGCAGCATTAGATTCTTTCGTTAATTATATTTCCCACTACCCTGGCTCACCGGTTAATCGTGTTATTGATGTATTAGTAGCTAATAAAAACAAAGATAATTATCTTATTAATCATGCTTTAAATGAACATATTGCTGCATTGTCGGTAATGGGTGCTAGTTTGTGTGGTGCACGTTCTTTACTGGTGATGAAGCATGTGGGATTAAATATTGCGGCTGATCCGCTGAACTATTCTGCTGTGTGCAAAATTAAAGGAGGAATGGTAGTTGTAGTAGGTACAGATCCTGGGGCGCGTACCAGT
>CAZWEA010000124.1:0-8372 GCA_964632635.1 uncultured Cocleimonas sp.
ACTCTTGGTCGTTTGTCGTTAAAAAATCGTATTATTATGGCTCCAATGACTCGAGTAGAGCTGATACTGATGGCAGTCCTAATTCCCTCATGGCAGAATATTATAAGCAAAGGGTGGCAGCAGATTTGATAATTACAGAAGGAGTATATCCATCTGAGGATGGGAGGGATATTGTCGAACACTTGGAATTATTGAAAAACATCCTAGAAAATTGCAATAAGCTGCAAATATAAAGTTTACAAATAGTTTATAAAATGTATATGTTCCTGTGATAAACCATTGTCATTCTTCAGTTAATATTTTCTTCTCCTGATTAAGATGATTAATAGTATTTTAAATGTACGATTTTGTCACAATCAGGCGTTAGATAAACTTAAACTAAAGGATATAAAAATGAATCAAGTAAAAAAATTATCAGGTGTAGCAATGGCATCTGCAGCAGCCGCTTTACTTTTAGCAGGGGTTAGCACTACCGTAGTTAGTGCAGATACTATGCCAGCAGAAGTTAAATGTTCAGGTATAAACTCATGTAAAGGTACTGGAGCTTGTGCTACAGCAACACACAGTTGCGCAGGACAAAATAGTTGTAAAGGTCATGGTTGGGTAAAAGCAACTGCAGAAGAGTGTAAGACAAAGGGCGGTGAAGTCGTCGCTATGGAAAAGTAATTATAAGAAACCTCAGTTATAACGAGTTACAATCTTGTAAAAACACGGGGGGTGCCATATAACTAATGTTAACCATTATTTATATAGCACCCCTTTTTTTAACAATTTATATCAAAACACCACTTGTTTTAACCCCCTCCTCCCCCATTATGTTTCCTTTAAAGCAAATTCGGAAATGCTATGCCCATTTATGAGTTTCAATGCCAATCATGTGGTAATCAAGTTGAAGTATTACAAAAAATCAGTGATGACCCATTAACAGATTGTGAAGCCTGTGGTAAGTCCGAGATGAAAAAAATGGTTTCTGCTGCGGCTTTTCGTTTGAGCGGTTCTGGCTGGTATGAGACTGATTTTAAATCAGGGAATAAAAAAAATCTCACAGAGGCAGCGTCAAAAAAAAGTAAAAAAACAGATAAAAAAGATAACAAAAGTGATATAAAGAAATCTTCTAACGATACGAAAACAACATCTTCTTCAAATAAGACATAAAAATGCTTGGAAAATTAAGAAAATACATTATCACCGGTCTGCTGATCTGGGTGCCTTTGGGTATCACAATTTTTGTGATAAAAATATTGGTTAATTTGATGGATCAAACCATCTTGTTATTACCACCTGCTTGGCGACCTGAAGCCGTATTTGGCTTTAATATTCCAGGCCTTGGTATCGTTCTTAGTGCCATGATTATTTTTGTTACTGGCTTTATACTGACGAATATTGCAGGAAAACGCCTGATTAGATTTTGGGAAAGTATTCTCGATAGAATTCCCTTAGTGCGTAGTATTTACTCCTCCGTTAAACAAGTCATGCAAACCATTTTATCCTCTGACAGTAATACTTTTAATGAAGTGTTATTGATCGAATATCCACGCAAAGGAATCTGGACTTTATGTTTTAAAACCAGTGATAGTCCTGAAGTTATAGATGATGCAACAGGAAAAAAGATGGTAACTGTTTTTGTGCCTACCACACCAAACCCTACATCTGGTTTTATTCTATTTGTGCCTATTGAGGAGACAAAGAAGATGGATATCGATGTCGAAGATGGTCTTAAGTTAGTAATGTCTCTTGGCGTTGTTACACCTGATAGCCACAAAAAAGAAGGCCTAGAACAAGACTCTGAAGAACATTCTAAGAAATAAATTAGTCTTTTAGCCTTCCAAATAGGAATATAGTTGTTTAGAAGTTCCTAATAGGCTTATACTCCGCGCCTGCCTAACTACCTAAGCTACTACTATGTCTAAGACCTCTGACGATACATCTAATGAAACTTCAATCCGCTTTACTGACTTAAACCTTGATAAAGCTATTCTTCAATCTGTTGAAGAAGCAGGTTATGAGGCACCTTCTGCCATTCAAGCTGAAAGCATTCCACATTTACTTGAAGGGCGAGACCTTATTGGACAGGCGCAAACAGGCACAGGTAAAACAGCTGCCTTTGCCTTACCGTTGTTAAGTAATTTAGATTTATCATCAAAGGATACTCAAATTCTTGTTCTGGCTCCAACGCGAGAGTTAGCTATTCAAGTAGCTGAAGCAATGCAGGCCTATGCTCGTCATTTAAAAGGCTTTCATGTTATGCCTATTTATGGCGGTCAAAGTATTAGCATCCAGTTAAAACAATTACGTCGTGGTGCGCATGTAGTGGTTGGTACCCCTGGGCGTGTGATGGATCATTTACGCCGAAAAACACTCAAGCTTGGAAATCTAAAATCGATGGTTTTAGATGAAGCCGATGAAATGTTGCGAATGGGTTTTATTGATGATGTTGAAACCATTCTTAAAGACACACCAGATTCACGCCAAACAGTATTGTTTTCGGCAACCATGCCCTCTGCGATCAAACGCATTACTAAAAAATATCTGAAAGACCCTGTTGATATTAAAGTAAAAACTAAAACTAGCACCGTATCGACCATCACCCAATATTACTGGAGTGGTAAAACAAGCTATAAACTAGATGCACTTACGAGATTATTAGAAGCTGAAGAATTTGGTGGCATTATCATCTTCGTTCGTACCAAGAACATGACAACCGAGCTTTCTGAAAAGTTATCAGCTCGTGGTTATGCCGCAGTACCACTAAATGGTGATATTCAACAATCGATGCGTGAGAAAATCATCAACCGCCTAAGAAAAGGTAGTCTCGATATTATTGTTGCTACTGATGTTGTTGCCAGAGGGCTTGATGTTGAGCGCATCACTCACGTCATCAACTATGATATGCCTGCAGATAACGAGTCTTATGTTCACCGTATCGGGCGTACTGGGCGTGCTGGCCGTAAAGGTACTGCAATACTGTTTGTACCACCTAATGGCAAAAGGCAGCTCAAAGGCATAGAACGAGCAACCGGACAAACTATCGAACCATTAAAGCTACCTTCACCACAAGATATTAGTGAAGCGCGGATTAATCGTTTCAAAGAAATGGTGATAGAAACAGCCGCTTCACAAAAATTAGATTTTTACCAAGAAGTGATTACTAATTTAGAGAAAGACAGTGAACTAAGCCTTGAGCAAATCACGGCAACTCTAGCATTTTTAGTACAGCGTGAACGTCCTCTTTTAGTTACACCGAATAAAATACCAGAGAGTATTTTACAAGACGGTGGTAATAATTCAGGTCGAAATAATCAACGCGGCAACCGGGGCAATCAAGATAGAGGTAGAGACAGAAGAGGCAATCAAGACAAAGGATCAAGAAGTCAAAACAGAAGGAAAAAAGGGGAAACACAGCCTGGCATGGTGACTTACCGCTTAGATGTTGGTGAAACACATGGTACTGAGCCAAGACATATTGTCGGAGCCATCGCTAATGAAGCAGGTGTTGAAAGCCAATATATTCAAAATATTGATATCGCTTCTGACCATACAACTGTTGATTTACCAGAAGGCATGCCCAAAGAAATTGAAAAGCACTTAAGAAAAGTACGTGTGATGGGACAACAGCTGCAACTCAGAAAACTTACAGGAAAAAACGACACTGAAGGAAAGAAACAACATAAGAAAAATAAGTAAATAGAAAAAGAAAATAGAATTTTTGCATGAAGTATGAAAAAATTTAAGTTGTTCTTCCTCACTACTTCTCAAGCAAAGAGCTCAAGTATAATTTATTATGGAGCGTCTTACCCGTAGAGCAAAACTAAAAAACATCCAAATTAACACTTTTTTGCTAAGAATATTTACTCATTCTTTTGCACTCAAAATCCTCCTAAATCTATAAAGAAATAAGAATAGATGCTTAGAAACGCTCACTTAAGGAGTCTAAATTAAATTAATTAACCGCGTATCGCTAATTCTTTTCATTAATTCGCGTTATCTAGTAATCTGATCAAATAAGTTAAGAGCTAAGCGTATTGTGTCTACTAAAAAGATGCACGATAAAACAAGATACTAAAATAAATTTACTAATAATAATAAGTCCATAACATGTCTAGAAATAGAACCTTTATTCGATTTTGCAAGAAATGTAATGGTTTACTCCTGCCTGTTAGTTTTACCTTAATCATATTACTAATGATATTCACATCACTGCTTGTTACATCAAAAATTAAGAGTGGCACTGATTCAATGGCCCGCACCATTAAAAAACAAAACGAAAACAATTCTCTACTAGGGGCAATGTCTCAATCTGCATTTAGCCGGTCTATTTTATTGGTAGAAATGCTCAGATCTGATGATCCATTTAAAAATGATGAGTTGTTTAGCGAACTAAATTCACAGGGTACAACATTTGCTAAAGCTAGAACAATCTTAAAAAATAAAAGTACTGACAAGCATCTACACGAGTTACTTGATAAACAAGGACAGCTTGCACAAATTAATGCTCCTTTACAAAATAGAATCTATGAGCATATATTTAACGATGATATAGAACAGGCAAGTACGCTGTTTGCAAACTCAGCACTTCCTACCATGAAAAACCACCTTAATAGTATTAATCAATTGATTAAGCATCAATTCCTACATACAACAAAATCTGTAAATAAAGCTGAAAATGTAATTACTAGTACACTATCCTCAATTCAAAAGTTGAATATTATAAGTATATTAATCAGTATTTTTCTTGCGTTTTTTGTATTAAAGAAAAAGAAAGAAGGTGAAAAGAAGTTAACATTTTTAGCAACTACCGATACCTTAACCAAGCTACCAAATCGAGTCGATCTTATTAATACCGTTGATGAATATATTCTCTCAAAACCTCAACATCCTTTTGCTATGGTATTTTTTGATATCGACTACTTTAAAAATATTAATGATACCTATGGTCATGGGATTGGTGATGAAATTTTAAAGAAATTTTCAACAACAATACAATCGATGATCAAGCCAGAAGATGTACTATCACGATTTGGTGGAGATGAGTTTGTTCTATTCTTACGAAGTATTCAATCTGAGAGTCAAGCAGATGACTTTATTAGTGAACTTTCAGCCAGTTTAGACACATCTTTTATGATCAATGATAGCGAAGTGTTTATCACTTCCTCCATTGGCGTAAGCATGTATGAACTAAATTGTAATAATACACCGTCCTTACTAAAAAATGCTGATTTAGCTATGTATTCTGCTAAAGAGTCTGGTAGGAATGGCTATTCAATCTTCTCCAAAGAAAGTCACGAAAAGCTTGAAAAAGAGAAAACTATTTGCCATACATTACATACTATTCTTAATAAAGGAAATAGAGATGATGAGCTTTATGTAATGTATCAACCTTTATTAAAACTCAACGGGGACGATAGTCAATTTACTGAATGTGAAGCATTAATTCGATGGACTAATAGAGATGGAATCACAACTCTACCCGAGGAATTTATACCATTAGCAGAAAAAAGTAACCTAATTGAAAAAATCAGCTTCTATGTCATTGATGAAGTATGTAAACAACAAAGTGAATGGCAACGAAAAGGTATAAAAGATGTTCGTATCAATATTAATCTATCAGGAAATAAAATTATTTTTGAAAAGCTGCTAGCTCACTTCAAAAAGAATATAGAAACACGAAACCTATACCCTTCACTATTTGGTATAGAGTTAACTGAAAGGACGTTAAATAATATCTCTGACGAAACCATAAAAGAACTCGATGTTATGCGTCGACTTGGAATGAAAATTTCTATCGATGATTTTGGAACGGATTACTCTGCTTTAAGCAATCTTAAGAAGTTGCCCATCACCACCTTAAAAATTGATAAAGAGTTTATCTCTGGTCTAGCTGAAAATAGAGATGATCAAGCCCTCGTGAAAACAATCATACAAATGGGGCACTCCTTACAGCTTGAAGTGGTAGCAGAAGGTGTAGAAACCTATGATCAACTATCCTTCCTTAAGGACCATAGTTGTAATACAGCTCAGGGTTATTATTTCCATCATCCACTACAAAGCAAACATATCTCACACTTAAAGCTTGTCGCATAGAAAATCTTCTACTACCTACAAACAGCAGGTAAATTCTTTTTACCGATAGAGCTCTGACATTTCCAAGTAATTTCACCCTCTATCGGCTTGAGTAACTTGAGCCCACTTGAAAGACCTTTATTCTTGAATTTCACATCAATATTACCGTTCTCATCAATACTAATCTGGTACTTATCATGACCCCAGCTAGACTGATCAATACTTTCAGCTTCTTGTTGAGTTGGAAATTCCCCATTTTCAATCTTATATAATTCCAATAATGATACAACATTTTTGGCTGTTGCCAATCCACCAGCAACCTCTGCCCTTAAGATATAATCACTATAAGCAGGCATTGCTATAGATGCTAAAATACCCGCAATAGCAATGCCAGCATAGCCATTTCCTGCCATTAGTATCTCAGCAGGGTTACTCTCAAAAGACAGTTCAAAAGCGAGTTGTGTTTGATTTGATGTAAGTTTAAAACCATAAGCACCCTCTTTAGGCAAACCAATCTCACGAGATGAGGGTAAAGAAAAAAGGTCAATTGGGCGATCAACTACTTCACCTAAGTAATTGAGAATTGACAGTTTTAACTGATACATAAACGCAGGGACACCTTTATTACGCATTGATGCCATCAGTAATGCGCCTTCAGGGTTCATCCTTTGTTTCTTTGTAAACCACTCGTTAACAGACATTCGTTGTGTTGCATAATGACGATCCATTAGTATCTGAGGCAAACTGGCTGTGATTAAATAATCTCCTTCTTGTTGCCAGAAAAGATGACCTGAAACACCCATAAAATGCTTTAACCAGTGCCTGTCTTTACTTGTACCTGATTTTTTTTCAAACTCAGTAAATGCCGCTGATTCAAAGGATGGGACTCTCAGGTGATGATATTCCTGCCCAGATACCGTTCGCTTTTCGTACTTTAACTCAAATTTTTCAACCAGTTGCGTCAGTACCACGTTAAACTTATTCGCATCTTTTAAACGAATCGCAGTGTAATAGCCCGCCTCATCAAAAACAAAACTGATATCTTGACCCAAGATATCAAATAAATCTTCTACCTCAACACCTGCTTTTTCAGAGAACTTTTCTTTAAGATTATAATACTCCTCCATCTTTTGTGGCGTTACAGCAGCTGCGGCCATGGACTCATAAGATAAATAATCAGACTTATTTGGCAAACCAAGGACGACAACCAAGGACGCTTCACCTGCTAGCTTAAATGTAGGTGGATTTTCTATCACTGGAATCATTGCCCGAAAACCTGATCTTGGCATATCCATAAGTACTTTATAACGGTTAATCCCGCCACTACTACCTAAGCCCATAGCAACATTTTTCATGGAGTTTACCCCCATCATCATCAACGGAGCCGCTTCCCGTTGCTTTCCCATAGCACTTGCCAAAGTAAGTATCTTTCGTGGATCCATCCAAAAGAATATGCCCTGCCCGCTAGCATCAATTTCGTTTTCAAATGTTTTCATTGCATGCTTCGGATTTGCTACTAACGGCTTCAATGTCTCATCAATACTATTCGCTTGAAGCTCACTTCCAATAAGAACAAAGAGACGAGATTTTGCTGTATCTAACTTGATATGTATTTTTAAAGCAGGTCCATTTAAAATACCACTAGCATCCGCTTCAATATGTTTTTCTAGCGTAAACATCGCCTCTTTAGCAGCCAACGTATCAAGCAAAGTATTTAAGGCACCTGCATTTTTATAATCAACACCCGCTGTCACCAAAAGATTGGGGATGTTTACTTTCTCATTCGCTTCACCATCCTTTACATTAGGCACAACTAAAGCAGCTTCAACCGCAGAGGTGGTATGTTGTAATAGTAGACCAAGAAAAACGCGCGCATCATCGGGAAAGTCAGGCATTACATTCGTCGCAAAACCTTCTTTAATCGAAGAGACTGCATCCACATAGGGTTGTGAAGCTACACCTTTATCAAAGACATTTCCTACCGGAACACCCGTTAAAGCCCACGGATTTGGAATTCGTACATAAGCAAATGAAGAATCTGGCAACACATCCTTTAAAAAAGATTTTGTTAAAATTGACTTGCTACTCGCAGTGAAACTTCTCGATTTCAACACCTTATCGACTATAGTTTTACTTGCCTCAACTGCCGTCACAGCTGAATCTGCCTCTGCCTCTTGTTCTTTTTTTCCCTGACAGCCACTTAATAAAGTGATGCTAATGATTAACGACGCTAAACGTAAATAATTCGACATGGTATCCCCTAATATTTTTTATGACGTTATTATAATGAGATAAGATGAAAAAAATACTAT
>CAZWEA010000125.1:0-8274 GCA_964632635.1 uncultured Cocleimonas sp.
TCCAGTTACACAACATACCACGAATAAAAATCGTTAGCCATCCTCCAATACCATGAGCTTTATAGCCTAAGGTTCTAGCCTCACCAATTTTTCCAACTTTTTCCGCGATAGCTCCTCCATCAGTGTTATATCCATAAGTCAAAATATAGGACATCATAAAAGCAACAGCCAAAGCTCCTGCAAAGTTACCAATAAAGACTAACCCCCAATTTCGTAATACTTGGCCTATAGTTACACCCGGTCTTTTATCAAAAAAAGGGAGCGGTACCAGCGTAAAAACACCTGTTAATAAATCAAACTTCATGAGATATAGCATAATAAATCCAACAGGAAAAAGTACAGCACCTAATAAAGGCGATCCTGTTTTAACCGAAACTGTAATTGCAAATACAGCTGCAAGGGCTAGAGTAGCACCTGCCATGAATGCACGAATCAAAGTATCTTTTGTTGACATATAAACTTTAGCTTCACCAGCGTCAACCATTTTTGTAACAAATTCTGTGGGTTCTAAATAAGACATATTTTTCTCTATTTTATTAAGGATTTCTACTTTGTTTCTTTTTGTTGTTTATTTTCTTCAAGTTTCTTATTGGTTTTTTCAACACCAATTAAAATATAGCCTTTTACTAACTCGTATATGGCAACAAGTAATCCAAAAATACCATTTAAAATAATTAGTATTTTTTTTGCAGGTTCAGATGAGTCTTTAAAAGCTTTAGGGGATGCGGCCCAATATCCTATACCCATAAACAAGCTTCCAGAAACAAGGTTTCCTAATGTAACGAAAAACAGGTTGTAAAACATACCGCCTAGAGAGACTGATTCAGGGTGATTACCCAGTAGAGCGAAAGAAAAAACAGCCATGTTAGCAACGCTATGCTCAAAGCCACTGGCAAAAAAAGCATATAGACACCAAAAGATCAAAATACATTTGGCCGCATCATTCTCTGTTCTTGCTGAAGTCCAGATAGCTAAACAAACTAACCAGTTGCATAAAATAGCTAAAAAGAATAATTGAAAGGGACCTTTATTCATCTTGGCGCTTGCAACATTATTCAATAAATCAGCACTTCCGTTATATAAGGCACCATCTCCAATAGCGACCATCACACCAAATAACATTGCACCCATTAAATTGCCGAACCAAGATGCACCCCACGCTTTAAACACGTCTGTACTGGTAACAGTATCTTTTAACCAGCCTATGGTCATATACATAGTGTGGCCTGTGAATAATTCTGATCCTGCAAAAATAACCAAAGTCAAGGCAATACCAAACGACATCCCCATAACCATAGGCCGAACGGATGGATCTAGTTGTCCTGCAACAGTAAAGACTAAAACGATACCCATGCCTAAGTATGCGCCTGCCATTAATGCTCCAATAAAAAAAGCAAGCGGGTTATCTTTTAATAATTCAGTTTTTGTTTTAGCAACTTTTGCAAAGTGATTAATAGTATCTGAGTACATAAGTATCCTTTGGTTAGTAAATTTTTATTATTATCGTTTATTGTTCCCATACTCTGCGTCACTCTCATTAAGTTAAGAACAAGCAGTGGTTTTAACTACGCTTCTCGTAGGTTGGATGAGCTTATCAAGCAAAGTGCGATAACATAACCCGACATTTTTCATAGCTGTCGGATTACGTTTTTTCGCTACGCTCAAAAATCTCATCCAATCGACTTCATTATCTAAGCCAATACATCCTGTATGAATCCTAACAGGACAAGTATTAACTCAATAACTCCAACTGCAATTAAAGCAAACCCCAATATTCTGGAATATTGATTAAGTTTAGGAGATGGAGCACCCACCAAATATTGATCTAGCTCGCCATTTTTAACTAAACGATCATATTCAACTTTACGCTCATGTTTAAACTCTTCCAATGGCATACTGCCGGTAAACATAACCACATCAACAGGAAATTTTTCTGGTCTGAAATGACAGTTGAAAAAATGCACTGTAAATAGGAATACCGCAGCTAAAAAGGCTTCTTCACCATGAATAATGGTGGCGACATTAAATGCCCAGCCAGGTAAGAAACTACCAAAAAAGTCAGGAAACCAAAGTAATAAACCAGAGCATCCGATAATAAACATACCCCAGAAAGGTGCCCAATAATCGAATTTTTCCCAGTAAGTCCAGCGATCAAACACAGGGCGCGGGCCTTTTTCAAAGAACCATTTACACATGGCGATAAAATCTCGTCCATCTTGTAAGCGTGGAATCAGTGAGTGAGATCCAAACCATTCAAATTTTATACCGTGATCTCTATTGTCAGTATAAATCTTACGGAAAATGACATATAAATGACCGAAGAATATACCTGCAAACGTCACAGCGGCGATGCGATGAATAATGGCTGCCACTTTAGCACCACCAAGTAAAGTCATTACAAAAGGAGCCCAGAAACTATTGGCAAAAAGCACAGTTGTGCCGGTAATAACCAAAGTCATCACAGCGATAGCCAGAACTAAATGAGTAATCATCCAGCCTTTGGTAAAACGAGTAACATATTGACCTTGTTTTAGAGGATCACCATTTTCCTCAAGGCGAATAACTAGATGTTCTCCGTTTTCAAACTCTTTTTTCTCACGGAAATACCATAATAACGAGTGCGCCCAGAAGAATAGAAAAACAGCGAATAGCAAGCTAATCATAAATTTGGAGACAATCCACATTTCTGGAAAACGCTCATAATCATGCGTAGTACCATGCGGATGAAAGGTTAAAAACCCTTCTGAAGCATCTTTATGGCATTCTTTGCAGGTTTCCATAATATTATCAGGATGAACCATCGATTTAGGATTATCTGCTTTATGTGGATCATGTGGATCATGGCAGTCATGGCATTTAGCGGTATGGGTGTATCCCAAATTTACAATTTGCCCATGATAGGTTTCCCGATAAGATTTTAGATATTCTTCGTGGCATGAGCCACAATTTTCAGTGATGGCCAATTTTGCAGGATCTTCTTCAACCACAGAAATTTTATGTGCAGTATGACAATCACTGCAAACAGCTGGCTCAAGTTCGCCATAGCGTTTAACAGGCGCACCATGAACCGATTGGGTATATTCTTTTAATTGTTCTTTATGGCATCCACCACATAGCTCAGGGCTATTTATCCGAAAACTATTTTTAGTGCGGCCTTCCATTGGAAATATTTCATGCGTACCATGACAATCCCAACAGGTTGCATTTAGCTGTTCTGGATGGTCTTTATTTGCTTGCGCATGAATTGAACCAAGATAATGATCTGCATTAGCAGCTAACTTTCTTTTTTCTACTAGTGGTACGGTTGATGGCAAACCAGACATGGTATGGGTCAGATTCCTTACCGTATGCATATCAACTTGTGCGTCTTCCCTGTCTTTTTTGATCAGCTCCTTATGACAGCTAACACAATCAACGGTACGCTTAACCTCATCCTTGTGCGGCATCTGTTCAATGTCTACATGGCACTCAACACATTTAACCTTGGCATGAACACTTTTTTTAAATGATTTTGATTTAACATGCAATGCACGTTTTGGCGTTTCACCTGTTTTGCCAGTGGGTACAGCAAACCCTTGAAAACCATGACAGTCCAAGCAGGTTTCAATATCAGTATCGCTATCAACAGAAATAGGATCCATTGGGATGGGCGCAGTTTCTGCTGAGAGCGTCGCTGAAAACAATATAAACAGCAGCCCCAACATAACTGCGCCGCCCATAGAAAGGCGGCGCATGATCATTATTATTTACCTCGTATCAATTATTTCTTCATATCTTGTAAATAACGCCCATTAAAGGCTTCACGATCTTTTTTACGTTGATCAGCTAATGCTTTAGGCATTTTACCCACAAACCATTCATGCCCATCTAAGGTCATGATTTCATTATCAAGATAATCCTGAATTTTCTTAGCTTGTTTATGTTTACCAGCTTTCTCAGCTTTTTCAATAATCTCCTTGATACTAGGTACCCATTCCATATAGAAGCGATGTGCTACTTCATACATACCATGCCACTGAACATAATCCGGTGCCATCATAGCTGCACCGTGACGAGCTCTTCTGCCTTCATGATGCCATAAGAAGTAATAGTTCCATTCAATTTCTTCATCAAATGGCGTTTCTGTACGAAGACCTTCATCAAGTAACAGTTTCATCATTTTGGTGGTAGGAATCGCATATTTTTCATTATACATTTCAACAACACCATCAAATTGCTCGTAAAAGCTTTCGATCATTTTTTTACCGTGACAACTGCTACAAACGTCTTTCATATCATCGCGGCGCAATTCCCAAGGTTTAACTTTTAACCCTTTTTTCTCATCTCGTGCGTCAATTTTTTCTGAGATAGCTGGGCGCAATGTCCAGGAAATACGATCACCTACATCATGAGTAATAGGCTGATTTCGAGTTGCTGACATGTGGCAAGTCGCACAAGTCGGAGCTGCATCATAATCTTCACCAGCAATCCATTTACTTGAATCTAGATTCATTTTGTCGACATTGGAATAAAAACCGATGCCGTGCTTAGATTCTTCATAGATTTCTTTTTGCGGATGATCAGGACCTAAATGACATTTACCACAAGTTTCAGGGCGTCTTGCTTGAGCCGCAGAGAATAGGTGGCGTTGATGACAAGCGCTACAAGCTCCTTTAGAACCATCAGGGTTGATTCGTCCAATCCCTGTGTTTGGCCAAGTCGTTGGATCAAGATCGCCATTGGGTAATACTTTTACATCAGTACCATGACATTGCCAGCAACCCGCTACTGCAACAGGTGATTTGCCATGAAAACTCATTTTTCCTTCAACCACTTCGGCTAAAGTATTATCTAATGAGCCAATAATTTGAGCAGCTTTGGCGTGATGACTTTTTTCAAATTGCTTTCTTTCAACATTATGACACTCACCACAATCTTTAGGCGAAACAATCACAGAAATAAAGAAATCCTTATGGCGAATTGCATCAGGGTCTTCCTTGTCTGCTTTATGGCATTCATAACACCCCACATTAGCACCGTAATGTTTGGATTTACCCCATTGCTGATAGATACCTGGGTGTTCGTTTTTATGACAAGAGGCGCAAGTAGCACTTTCTTTACTCAGGTTTTTAAAGGGTTTGAGAATTTTAGCTTTCTCTTCGCGCGTAACATCTACCCATTTCTTTTTGACTGATTCAGTCTTTCGGTCTGAGGGAGTCTGGAATTTTGTGGTGCTTTTTTCTAATCGGTATTGCTCAAGTGTTTCCCCTTTCCTGAGCGTTACCATTTCTCCTGTTTCTGGATCTTTTACAGTAGTCCAGGTAGCTGCAAAAGAATCAGGGCTATATAATTGAAAACTTATCATAAGCACCATGATAAACAGGGTTGAAACCCACAATGGGTAGTATTTATTTCTCATTATTATTTATCCTTTCCCAAAAATAATTTGTATCTTAATTGCTAATAATCTTAAACTCGCGCGCTAGTTACTTCACCTGCTCCCCAGGTAGTACGCCAACGTGATTTTACTTTGTTAATTCCATAAAAACTAAGTAATGCCAAAATAGTAAAAATAAAGAAGCCTAAGCCAAAGCCATCAGTCATTTGTTTGGATTGACCTAGAAACCATGCTAAAACAAAGCCTCCTAAGCCACCTGCAGCTCCAATCATCCCTGTGACTGCACCCACATTTTTTCTAAATCTGAGAGGAACCAATTGAAAAACAGCACCACTGCTCATCCCTAAGGAACCAGAGCCTATTATTAAAAACAAAATAGCTAACCAAAGAGGAAGAGAAAAACTGACTAACAACATACAAACAGCTGTAATAACAAATAATCGCTGCATGGTACGAATACCACCAAACTTATCTGCCATCCACCCACCGACAGGGCGTAAAGCTGTTCCTGCTAATATACAGATAGCAGTGTAGTAACCAGCAGATACTGGTTCAAGAGTATATTCTTGATGAAAATACAAGACCATCACACTAGATAAAGCAATCACACCACCAAAACTCAAACTGTAAAAAAGCATAAACCACCAGACATCAATTTCTTTAAGCACTTTTAAATAATCAGAGAGTGGTTTTTTATCTGGCTGGTAATTATCATCCTTGGCCTTAAGATGAAAAAAAATAACTGTAGCAATTAGGGGTAAGGTGGCAAACCCAAAAACAGATCTCCAGCCAAAACTTTCTGCAAGCATTGGAGCTAATGCTGCTGTAAAAACAGTACCACTACTAGCAGCACCGGCAATCCCCATCACTAGGCCTTGGTATTCATCGGGATACCAGCGGCTACACAGAGGCAATGCAACAGAAATGCTAGTCCCCGCCAAACCCAAAACTATAGCAACCAAATAAATTCCGTTAATAGAACTGATATTACTAAGAAAAGCAATTAACAATGTAAAAATAACAATAATTTGGGCAATCAATCCTGTACGCTTTGGGGCAAAACGATCAACCAAAATACCAACGGGAATACGAAATAGTACACCAGCCAATAGAGGAATGGTTACCAGTGTATATTGTTGGGCTTCTGTCAGATTTAAATCCTGAGC
The DNA here is from genome assembly GCA_964632635.1 of uncultured Cocleimonas sp. Lineage (GTDB taxonomy): Bacteria > Pseudomonadota > Gammaproteobacteria > Thiotrichales > Thiotrichaceae > Cocleimonas. Next base: position 6,544 of record CAZWEA010000125.1, read on the forward strand.
AATATAGATCACCAACGGCCCCATCATCACCCAAACCATAAAGCTCATATCTGAATAGATAAAAGCACTGATTAAGGTATTTTTGTGACCACTTTATAAAAATTTTGAAATTGACATAAGGCATTAAAATTAAACAGAACTAATAAAAGATTTAGCAAATATCATGCCTAAAATGTGAAGTCATTCACAAATCATATAAACCGCATTCCTAGTATGTTTTTATTGCATTAATATGCTAAAAAAGATTATATTAATTAAATTCATCTTTGAGTTTTTTGTTTACTTCCGCCTCACAACAGTGCGTAATCACTATAAATCGCGCGCTAATGGTGCGCAAGTAAGTGCATCCAAAACTCTCTCATATAATAGGAAATCTCAATGCCTGTCCTCCTAGAAACACAATGTGGTTTTGCCAGTGAAACTGGTAAGCGAGAAACTAATGAAGATTTTGTTGCTTTTTATTTGGGTACTGAAGATGAACGCGCTATCTATGGAAGTGCAGCGATTATTGCTGATGGTATCGGTGGGACGGGAGGAGGTAGATGCGCATCAGAACTGGCTGTACGAGAATTTATTGATGCCTATTACGAGCAAAAAAAAACCTTGGGCATTAAAAGGATGGCTGAAAATGCACTGCTATCAATCAATCGCTGGATCTATTCTCAATCCCACAAAGACTCAACCCTCAAAGGGATGGGCACAACATTTAGCGCTTTAATTTTGCTAAACAGTCAGGCTCATCTTGTTCATTTAGGCGATACTCGAATTTATCGCCTTAGAAACAATCGCCTACAATGCCTCACATCTGACCATGTTCACCAACATCCTGATTTACAACATGTTCTAACGCGTGCCTTAGGAATAGAGGAAACATTACATATTGATTTTTCACGTCATAATCTAAACCTACATGATCGTTTTTTATTGTGTTGTGATGGTGTACATACAGCCTTGCGTGACCAAAAAATTCAGCAGTTATTATCTCAAAACCAGTCCCCTCAAGACCATGCCCGAAACCTTGTTGAAGAAGCTTTACAAGCAGGTTCTCATGATAATGTCAGCGCATTAGTTATTGATATACTTAAACTACCACCACCCGACAAATCACTGCTGGAAGCAACTGTTGATAATTTACCGATGATGACAACTTTGCCCAAAGAAAATGACCAGATTGACGGGTTTCTGCTAACCAATAAAATATCTGATAGTCGTTATACTCAACTTTTCCTCGCGATTGACGAAAAATCAAACCATGGACAAGTTGTCATTAAATTCCCTAAACCAGAAGCTAATTCCGAAACTATCTATCGCCAAGCATTTATCCGAGAAAACTGGATCACTTCCCATGTACACAACCCCTGGATTGCCGAACAAGTTGAACTAGAAAGTGCCAGACAAACTCGTCTCTACACTGTTATGCCTTATTATGAAGGAGAAACGCTTGAAGACTGCCTATTAAAAGAAAATATCTCATTTGATTTAGGCATTAAAATCAGTTTACAATTATGTAAAGCTGTCTACTCCCTACACAAGGAAAAAGTAGTTCATCGAGACATTAAACCTGATAATGTCATTTTACTTACTACTGGTGGACTAAAATTACTGGATCTTGGTGTAGCTCGCCTTCCAGGCTTAGATGATGAATTAGAAAGTACTGCTCCAGGTACGCCCAGCTACACAGCTTTCTCATAAAAAAACCAATTGACATGATGTAGAATGTGTGAAATTTCA
>CAZWEA010000126.1:0-8252 GCA_964632635.1 uncultured Cocleimonas sp.
CCTCGTCCTTCTAATTGCTCTTCAAGTCTTTGTAAATTTTCATGCAAGTCTGCTCTTTTACTGAGGAACTCTTCTTCATCTGACACGCTTAGCATTCCTGTAACTTGTCCTAGCAGTGTTGAGCCAAATTCTGTCCAACTTCTGCATACGCTACGCTCGACTGGGTCGGCAGGTAACATTTGTGAGGTCGATACGAGCGCGATTAATTCATTGATAACCGATGATTCAAAGATTGTTGTTTTACCATCGACTCGCAAAATAGGGACTTTGCCAAATGGTGAAACTTCTGCGAACCAGTCAGGTAAATTGTCTGGGTCAAGATAGGTTAATTTATGAGGTATTTTATTTTGTTGCAAGGAAATCACGCCACGTTGTGCATACGGGCAAAAATCAAAAAGTATCAATTCAAGATCAAGTCCTTCAGCCGTATTGAATGGCCATTGTTTGATGCCACCTTCAATATAGCGTGCTTTAATATCTTTTTGTCTGAGTAGCAAAGTTGCAGCTGCTGCACGAATCCCTGCAGCACAGAGAATGAGATATTCTTTATTTTTATCAAGCTCCGGTATATGTGAGCGAAGCTCAGGCAAAGGCATTAATATTGAACCGGGGATAAAGCTTTCTTCGTATTCTTCTTCAAAACGTACATCAAGAATTTGTGCGCCATCAGCTATCATGGCTTTGGCAACGTCAGCTGTTACTGAACGTAATGCTGGTGCTGAAACCAACTCTTCAAAATCATCTTTTGATAATTCTAGTAAACGACCATCGCTAGTCATTTTAACGGTTGCATTACGTGCACCACCTGTTATCAACGCTTCTTCACCAAAGGCATCGCCTACGCCCAGTATGGCGACCATTTGAGGCTCATCATCTTCTAATTCTTCTCTCCAAACTTCGGCTTCACCTTTTAAAATAATATAAAAGTTATCACCTTTCATATCTTGTCGAATAACTTCTTGATCATTATTCACATCAATTTCTTCACAGCGGTGCGCTGCTTCTTCGACAACATCTAAGGGTAATAATCTAAAAACGCGTGTAGATTTTAAGAACATCAGGCGTTGCATAAAGGCATCTTTATTATCTACATTCGCTGATTTTGATATTTCTTGCAATGAAATAAAGTCACTTACCAAGGCATTATCGGCGTGACAAATGGTAGCACTGACATCGCTGGTAATTATTATGGGAGATTGTTCAAAAGAGAAATGTACGGCTTCTTTGTCGTTAGCCTTAAAAGTAATGACGTGGTTTTCATCATTAGTGAAGGTAATATTGGCGCTACCTTCGGTGATATACAGCATATCTTCAGGGCTACAAGCTTGTAGAGATAAAGCTTCGCCTGCTTTGATGTCAAAAATGCGTAAACCACTGCTGGCTTTGGATAGCATATCATCAGTGAAATGCGTGAAAGGATGGTAGTTTTTACTTAAAAATTCTAGCGTACGACGGTTGTTATCCATTTTTTATCCTTTACGAGAGCTTTTTAAAGACCCTAAACAAATGACCGACTGACAAATAGCAGCCCTGTTAAAATGATTCCACCTAGAAAGATGGAATATGAAATTCTTAGTAAGAAATATTTGCGTGTGAGTACCACGCCTAAATTGTAAATATGTTTGCTCATCATACGATAGACGTTTTCTACATCTTCAATGGCGTGTGACATAGCATCGGCATATTGCTCTTCAGTGACGTGTGAAAAGTTATTGAAGTAGAGCAGGCTGGCATTGCCATTTAACATATCTTCTGCAGTTATTTGTATTTTAGCGACTCGAGGGCGTGCAGCCAACATGGCAAAAACCATTGAGAGAATACAAACCACTAGCAATAGAACGGGTAAGAATTTTAGATAATTGTGGGTAAAAGTTAGCAAACCTTCTGTGGCGATAATGGCGGTGATAATTAAGCCATTGATAGAAATCATGATATTAGCTTTCATATCCGCCAAACCCGTTAAATCAAGCTGGGTTCGATAGGCGCTACGGTAGAAGGTTTCGACACTGCGAGCAGAGCCTTTTTTCTTCTTTTTTATTTTTGGGGGAGTAATTACTTCTTCTTCAATACCACTGTTTGGGTCAGTCATATAGTCTCGCTATAGTTATAAAATATTGGTATTAACAAAAGATTGATTAAACATGAATTTGTTTTATCAATCACTAGTACATTTGTACTAGTCGTTATACTTAATAAACTATAGTTCAAATAATAGATTTAGCTATTAAATGCTAAAACCTTCAATCCCTTATCTTGTGCATCAATGTAAACTTCTGGTGGTTTTATTTCTTCAGTAAAATGATAGTTAGGTGCGTGTAGTTTCATATTTTCAATTAAGAAATCACGGTCAAGTTCTGGTGCGTTTAAGCAGAGCATTAGTGTAGCGTTTGGAGCCATGAACTCACCTAAACGACGCATAATTTTTGGATAGTCCCTTATTATATCGACACTGCCTTTTTGTAAGGTAGGAGGGTCACATATCAATAAGTCAAATGGGCCGCGCTTTTTTAAACGACCGAATGATTTAAATATATTAAGCTTTTCAAATTTCACCTTGCTAAGGTCATGCTGATTTAAGCGGTGATTCTCTCGCCCAACACTAAGCGCCGCACTGCTCATATCTATATTTACAACACAGCTTGCGCCACCTGCAATACTGGCGATAGAGAAGCCACAGGTGTAAGAAAACAAGTTAAGCACACGTTTGCCTTTGCTATGCTCTTGCGTCCATTTCCGACCATTGCTCATATCTAAAAACAACCCTGTATTACGTGATTTTCCTAGTTGAATTTGATATTTAAGTTTATTTTCTTCTATCACAAGCTGGTTAATTTCTTCGCCACGGATAACATCAATAGGTCCCTGTAATTCATAACGATGCTGGAGTTGTATAGTTTTACAGTTTGGTAATTTTAATTGGAGCTGGTCAGCTAATGTTTCAATACTGAGTGCATTTTCTGGTGTGAATAGAGTGATTAATACAACAGGAGGAAGCCAATCGATAGTTACATGGTGTAAGCCATCGTATGCATGACCACGCCCATGAAAGAGCCGTTGCGCTTGTTCACTATTTTTAATTGGAAATCGGATATGGTCTATGACGATATCGAGAAATGACATTTTAATCACTTGTACTTTTGGTGCTTTTAGAATTTTGGAGAGAGGTATTTTGAAACTTTTTTGATTGGTCATTATTGTAATACTTACTGTAATAGCGACTACCGCCTCCGGCTAATATCGCAAGAACAATCATAAAAGCTATCTTTCTTAGTTTGCGTTTTAATTGCCGTTTAAAAGGGTAGCGACGATATTTTGTGGAGTTGGGAAGCGCCATACTGACACAATCTCTTACATTGTTACGGCATATTATACGTTATTACGGTTTCTTTGCTATTTTCGTTTTAGTACATGATGAGAATATATCTAAACCCTCATCATGTACTTGGGTTTGTATAGAAAGTAAACCTAGCATCGAGCTAAAGAGATTATCGTGAGAGAGTTTCTGAGAGGATTTTTGTGTGAGACAACTCTGATCGATATTGTAGTTTTGTTGATAGTCATCAGATAGCCATACCATAAAAGGTACTTTTTTCTGCTGATCTGGTGCGATGATGTAGGGTAGCCCATGTAAGTAAAGATTATTTTCACCTAATGATTCACCGTGATCGGATATATAAACCATAGCTGTATTGTATTCATCTGAATTTTTCTTTAAAAAATCAATTGTTTGAGAGATGAAATAGTCGCTGTAAAGTATAGCGTTATCATAGGCATTTACAATTTCTTCTTTTGAACAAGATCGTAATTGATTGGTTTTACAAGCAGGTTTGAATACTTCAAATTCTTTGGGATAGCGTAAATGGTAAGTGGGTCCGTGATTTCCCTTCTGATGTAGAATGACAAGTTTGTCACCACTTTTTTCATTCACTACGGTCTGTAAGTTGTGCAATAAAATTTCATCGGTACAATTATCATCTTTGCAAAATGTGGATAGTTTTTCATACGCTAAATCTTCATAAGTAATACGATCACAAGTGCCTTGACAGCCTGTATTATTATCTCGCCAATGAACTTGATAACCTGCGTGCTTGACAACATCTAAAAGATTTTCATACTGCTCACCTTTTGAATGGTTAAAGTCTTCGCGGATAAATTTTGAAAACATACAGGGAACAGAGATAGCCGTAGCAGTTCCGCAAGAGCTAACATCATTAAAATTAATAATATCTTGTTTAGCTAAGAGTGGATTGGTATTGCGTTGATAACCATTTAGTGAAAAGTTCATTGATCTTGCAGTTTCACCTAAGACTAAAACCACTAGTGACGGTTTTCTTTTTTGTCCAAAGTTTGATTTTTTAATAGCATCATTTTCAATAGGTTTAACTACAAAGTTTCTATTACTAAAATGTTGGTTGATGATGGAACGTAACGATGTAATATAATTTTCTGGGTTGATGAGGTGGCGTAATTCTCGGTTATTTCTACCAAAAAATGAAAGCTCTTGATAGTTGGTGTAGAGAGTAGTTGCAATTATTCCAACACAAATTACGGTGATCGCTGTTTTTTGTAATAAACTTTTTAATAGAGTGGGATAGTTGATATTTACCTTTAAAACTAACCACGACGGAATAACGCCTAGTAGGAATATAGTGACCAAAAGACGAAAACTCATTAACTCCTTAGTTTCATGGAAATCTGTAGCCAAGACATTGCGAATCATGTCTTTATCAATCATCACAGCATAATTGTCCATAAAGTATGCAGATGAAGCTGAGGTTAATAGTATTAAAATAGTGATAATTTTAAATAGTGGTTTGAAACTAACTATTGTAAGAACAATATTGGTTAGCATTAATACAATGACAAAAAAACTGATAAGGATAGCTGGTTCATCTAGCACTGTAATACGTGCGATTAATTGTGACCAGAAAGAGAAATTACCAAATAAGGTAATGAATAATGATGTTAGTAGTGTGACTTTCCATAGTGCTATAGAAGATTTCATTCCGTTGATTTCATGTTAAGTATGAATATCAGATCAGGATATTTGAAAGTTCTTGTTAGAACTATTGGGCAATTGTACTAAAAATATTACAAGATTGTAATTATGGGCTGTATGCCCCATGCTTTATTGCTAAAGCAGTCGATTTTATTGGGTTAAAAAATGTCACAAATACAAAAGTTTTTATTAGGAATGTTTTTCATCATCATGGGGCTTTATACCTCATACGAAGTATATGATGAGTTACAAGACCTTATGGCTAATAACGAAACAATCTGGCATGTCTCAGTTGAGATACTTGTGGTGTTAATTACCCTTTCTGGGTTGGTATATTTTGTTTATATCATTAACCAACAGAGTAAAAAACAAAAAACTCTTGAAGTGAATCTTGTGAAAATAAAAAAGGATTTAGAAAGCTCAAATATAAAACTACAGGATGGAAAGAAGGAATACCAAAAAGTCATTCAATGGCAATTTTCAGAATGGAGATTAAGCCCGAGCGAAAAAGAAGTAGCCTTGTTAATACTGAAAGGTCTAAGCTTAAAAGACATCGCTAACTGCCGTAGTACTCGCGAAAAAACAGTGAGAAGACAAGCCTCAGCTATTTATGAAAAATCTCAATTAGGCGGTAGGCATGAGCTGTCTGCTTGGTTTTTTGAGGATATGTTGTACTAATAAAGATAATTAAAGAGGTTATATCTGAATAATGATTACTGAATCCATTCTGAGTTGTCCAAATTGTAACTATAAATATCAAGAAGTAATGCCAGAAAATACCTGCCAATTTAGTTACCGTTGCCCTTCGTGTGAGGCGGTTATCAAAACAAAAAAAGGCGAGTGTTGTGTGTATTGCAGTTATGGTGATTACCCTTGTCCTCAAGCACAATTAATTGGTTCTGCCTGTTGTAGTCCTGATTAACTTCTATACTCTATAATCCGAAAGTATTGGCATACAGACTCTCGTCATTCCCGAGTGCTTTTATCGGGAATCTTTTTGAATTAGAGGTAATACTCAACCAAGATTCCCTATAAAAGCATTCGGGGATGACGGAATATGTTAATACTTTCGGAATGATTAATATAAATATCAATTAGCCCTTGGAGATTAAAATGTCAGATAAACCTTTTGCAACAGGACGATGCCTATGTGGGAAAGTTAGTTACAGTATTGCAAGTAAGCCCGTTCGTATGGCGCAATGTCATTGCGAGTACTGCCAGCGATCATCAGGAACAGGGCATATGTCTTTAGCCTTCTTTTTAAAAGACGATGTTACGATCACGGGTGAAACAAGTTCATACACCACAGATGCTGACAGTGGCGCTGAGGTAACACGCCATTTTTGCTCAGGCTGTGGAAGTCGATTGTTTGGCACAAATAATGTAATTACAAACGTGATGGGTGTTTCAGTGGGATGTATTGATGAAAACTCATGGTTTAATGCGGACGCAATCGTGTACAACAAACGAAAACCTGTTTGGGATTTTATGGATGAAAACATTACTACCTTCGAGGCTATGCCTCCACCGCCAAAATAAATGCTGTAGACCTGTATAAAAAATGGTCATAAATAATTAATATACTGGACATTTTTTACATTTGTACTACTCTCAATAATTGATGGACTAATATAAATAATTTATTAAGGAGTACAAGGATGTCACTTTTTTTATGTAAGCTTTGGCCGTATTTGGCAGGTGGCTTAATTGGTTGGCTTTTAGCCGGCTGGTTTGCACGTCGCTTAAAACACGCAGCAGCCCCCGTTGAAAGGGTTGTTGAAAAACACGTTGATAAAGTTGTTGATAACCCAAAGCACTTGGCGCTTATTAGTAAGTTAGAGACTGAAAATAAAAAGATACCAGATCTAGTGACTAAAATTGCTGGTTTTCAATCAGCAAAACCTAGTGTTAACACGGTTGAAAAGAAAGTAGAAGTTGATAACCCTGCTCACTTAAAACGTATCAAAGAGCTTGAAGGACAACTATCAGGTCTTCAAAAGGTATCTGCTATTGATCTTAAAGCAGCAAAAGCGGCTGGCTTAAAAATCAAAACTGAGACTGACTTCACCGTTATCGAAGGTATTGGCCCACAGATAAATGATTTAATTCATGATGATGGAATTACTACTTTTGCAGAATTAGCAGATTCTGATCCATCAAGAATTCAAACAATATTAGATAAGGCTGGTCCGCGCTTTAAAATAGCAAATCCCGGGACTTGGCCAGATCAAGCAAATCTTGTGACTAGCAATCGCTGGTCAGCACTTAAAGCATTGCAAGATGTACTTGATGGTGGTGTTTATCCAGATACAACTGCCTTAAAGAAAAGCGCAGCAGCAGGTTCTGGAGATTCAGACAAAACCAAATCTAAGCCAAAAACTGTCAAAGTTGTAAAGCTTGATATTGAAGCAGCAAAAGCTTCAGGCTTTAAAGTTAAGCAAAATAATGGTCAGGACGACTTCACCCTTGTTGAGGGTATCGGCCCCAAAATTAATGAATTAATTCATGCTGATGGTATTCACACGTTTAGCGAGTTGTCTAAAACTTATGTTGAGGATATTCAAAAAATACTCGATAACGCAGGTGCTAGATACAAACTAGCAAAACCTGGCACATGGCCTGCGCAAGCAGAAATGGCAGCAAGTAATCAGTGGGAATCACTGAAAGCTTGGCAAGATGAACTGGACGGTGGAGAATAATCATGAGTAATTCAAACGAAATAGTTTCACCGCACTGGGCTGGTTATCGTAGTCTTTGGAGAATCGTAGCTATCATCTTATTTCTACTGTTAGCACTATTATGGTTTTTAGGTTATGGACCAAAATTATGGCTTTTAGGTTACGGACCCAATGGCAGTAAGTGTAAAGTAGAGCCAACAGTTGTTGAAAAGATTGTAGAAAAGCGTGTTGAAGTTGAAAAAGTAATCGCGCCGATTGCAGATACCCTAGCACCACGTTTAGGTGTTAAAGGCTCATCAATCGTACGCATGATGGCAGGTGGTAGTTATACCGATGCTGGAATTATTGCTTTAGATAATATTGACAGTAATGTAGACGTAAAGGTAACAGGCAAGGTAGATACCAATACGCCGGGCGAGTATGTTTTAACCTATACGGCAACCGATGCAGCTGGCAATAAAAGCAGTGAAACTCGCACAGTTATCGTTGAGGCTGCACCTAAAGGTGATGAAACTGGACCACGTCTTAATTTGATAGGTTCGTCAATATCTAAGATACCTGATGGTAGTACTTTT
>CAZWEA010000127.1:0-6368 GCA_964632635.1 uncultured Cocleimonas sp.
CCCCCCCTTTTTTATAAGATTGTAGATATACCAGTAGCTACAGCTAATCGGAATTTGCTTCATAACTCACCATTTCTAGCATAAAATCACCCTCTAATAGAGACTCTAATAATAAATAACAATAATCAAAGGCACCTCTGATGGAATTCAAAAATTACCTGCGTACTCTCGTTCAAAATGATGGTTCAGACCTTTACCTGACATTTAATGCACCACCTTCGGCGAAGTTCCAAGGTCATTTAAAAGTATTATCACAAAACAAAATGACCACTGAAGAGTTGGAAGAAATTGCTAAATTTTTAATGAATAAAGAACAACAAGAGCAGTTTGACAAAAAACCAGAAATGAACCTTGCCTTGGATGAGCCTGATATTGGTCGCTTTAGAATAAATATTTTCAAACAGCGCACACATATAGCAATGGTTATTCGTAATATCAAAGTCGATATCCCAAATGCAGATTCACTCGGTTTGCCAGACATTCTGAAAAAAGTCATTATGAATAAACGCGGACTCGTTCTGTTTGTCGGTGGAACTGGTTCAGGAAAATCAACTTCTTTAGCTGCTCTTATTGATCATCGTAACACGAATTCAGCAGGTCATATCGTTACCATCGAAGACCCAATTGAGTATGTACACCCCCACAAAAAATCTCTCATTAGCCAACGTGAAATTGGTGTAGATACTGATAGTTATGCAGATGCACTAGAAAACACTTTAAGACAGGCACCCGATGTTATTTTAATTGGTGAAATTCGTACTGAAGAAACGATGGAACATGCACTGGCATTTGCAGAAACGGGGCATCTTTGTCTTTCTACACTGCATGCCAATAATGCTAACCAAGCACTTGATCGAATCATTAACTTCTTCCCAGAAGAACGTCACAATCAACTTTTGATGGATATTGGTATCAATATTCAAGCCTTTATATCACAGCGTTTAATTCCAACCATAGATGGCAAACGTGTCGCCGCGATTGAAATTTTATTAGGTACGCCCATTATCAAAGACATGATAACCAAAGGCGACATCATGGGTATTAAAGAGGTGATGGAAAAGTCTGAAGAACTTGGTATGCAAACCTTTGACAGCCATATTCACAGACTCTACAAAGAAGGCGTAATCTCTTTAGAAGAAGCACTTAAAAATGCTGATTCACCGAGTAACTTACAAGTTAAAATTAATCTTGAAGATAATAGCTATGCCAATATGCATGATGCGCCAAGTGAAGAGACGACTGAAGAAGTTAATCAAACCCAAGGCGAAGCATCTAGCACTGAAGCTAATCTAGGAACTAAGCCTGTACCAAAAGAAGACTCATTGTTCGCAGGTCTATCTCTTGAAGAAATGAGTAAGCCAGAAGAAGAAATAGAACAATTACTTACTCCTCAAGAATTAATGGATAAGAAAATTGCTGAGCGTATGGCATTAGATAATTAATAATTATGTAGCCATTTAACTTCCGATGACAGTCTATATGGCACCCCCGCCTTTTTTACAAGATTGGAAATTTTAAATAGTTAGTCCAACTCTAATACTCACCAATTAGCTTAATTAAGCGTGCAGTAACACCTCGGTGTTGCTGCATGATTTCTTCAGATTTTTTGAGCAGCAACTCCTTATTTGATTCAGTGAGTAACTTCGTTATATTCTGTTTCAACTCTGTTGTGTTTTCACACAGTGTTAACAAGCCAGAGTCGCCCAAGGTGCTCAGCATGTCTTCAAAATTAAACATGTATTTACCACTCACCACAGGCACGCCAAATAAAATAGCTTCCAGTGGATTATGTCCTCCAGTCGGCACTAGCGATCCACCCACAAAAACTACATCAGCACTTGCAAACCAACTTTGCATAATACCCATGGTATCACCCAAAATTATATTGAAATTTTGGTTTGCATAGGTGTCTACCTGTGAATGTCTGATGGTGCAGATATCTTGTTTTTCTAATGCCTGACACATTTCATAAACATCATCAAAACGCTCAGGATGTCTTGGCACCAAAATAAGTATTAATGAAGGAAACTGTATTAATAACTGTGCGTATATCATTAAAATATCTTTATCCTCACCTTCATGGGTACTAGCAGCCACCCATACTTTCCTCTCGACTCCCCACTCTTTTTGTCGTTGTTGACTGATAGCAATTTGTTGTTTATTGGGTTTAATATCATATTTGATATTACCTAATACTTTAATTTGTTGTTCACTGGCTCCCAGTCGTTTGAATCTTTCTGCATCCATAATAGAACGAACAGAGATAACATCTACATTGGCTAAAGTTTCAGAAACCAAAGATTTAAACTTGCTATAACCGACGACTGATTTCTCAGATAAGCGCGCGTTCAGCATTAACAAGGGTACCTCTCTCTTATTACAAGCGGCATATAGGTTCGGCCAAATTTCAGTCTCCATCACGATCAGCATTAAAGGGTTCATTTTCCGCATAAAACGAGCAATCACATCGGGTAAATCATAGGGGAAATACACATGTGCAACACGTGTAGAGAATAGATTTTTAAGTTGTGCAGAACCCGTGGGGGTTGTCGTTGTAACCAACAAACGATAATCGGGATAATCCTTCAAAATTGACTCAATCAATGGTCGCGCTGCAATAGTTTCACCTACCGAGACAGCATGTAACCAAATAACAGGACGTTGACTATCCTGAGACACAAAGCCTAACCTTTCAGGAATTCTTTGTCGGTATGCGATGTTAGATTTGCTACGCCACAATAAGCGCAACAGTACCAAAGGAAGTAATAGATAGAGCAATAGAGAATAAATTATTCGTCTAAATGACATTCTAAAAATTACCTTGGGTACACAAAAGAAAAGGAGAATAACATGAGTTTATTAAATCTTGTTAATCCACACATGAATAAATTAAGCTGTGATTTTCTCATCAAGTTAATTTTAAAGGCACTAAAACCTGATCATATTAAAAATATTGAGTGAAAATAGGTAAATTATCCAAAGATCAGATTTATACCCCAAACCCTTATCCTTTCATAGGTGGTGGTGAAAGTGTTGATTCGAACAAGAAAGAGAATATCTTATTTTAAAGAGATCAACCTGTAATTTATCTTCGATTTATGGCAGAATCCCTGCCCAATAACCTCTATCTATTGGTATCCCTAAATGAAAATTACAGATAACAAAGTAGCAACACTTACATACACCCTAAAGGATGATGATGGTCAAGTGCTTGATCAAGCTGATAAGGAAAATCCATTTCTTTATATGCATGGCACGGGTGGCATTATCAAGGGTTTAGAAACGGCATTAGCTGAAAAATCTGTCGATGACAGTTTTAATCTCATTGTTGCACCAGAAGATGCCTATGGGATTCGTGATGATAGTTTAACTGAATCTGTTCAACGCGATATGTTTGAAGGAATCCCAGATGAAGAGCTAATTGCTGGTGCACAATTTCACGCACAGACAGCCCACGGCACTCAAGTTATAACGATTGCTGGGGTTGAAGGTGATACCATCAAAATAGATGCTAATCACCCACTTGCAGGACAAACCTTACACTTTGATGTTGCTGTAGTCGATATTCGCGAAGCAACTGAAGAAGAGATTGCACATGGTCATCCGCATGCACCTGGCGGTTGTGGTAGTCACGCAGCAGAAGAAGAAAAAAGTGATAGCTGCTGTGGTGGTGGTTGTGGAAGCTAACTGCTAACTACTTTATAAAAGGTAGACTAATCACAGATTTCTCTGTAGTCACTGCCTTTTTCAAACTCATAAGCCGCTCAAACTCTGCTTCCAGTTTTTTAAAATCAGGGACTTTCTTAAGTCCCTGATGATTAATATAAGCATAACCTGCTGCTGCTCCTGCAATAAAACCAATGGGATTTTTTGCGCCTATCAACGCTCTCGCTCCCATTCCTGCTGAATATAATATTTTACCTCGACGAGATTGAAGACTTCGGTGTTTACCCGAAATACACCACTCAACAAAGTGCTCGCAATTATTATGTAGAATATGGTACTGCTTCTCCCCTATTCTTAAGTTTGCACGAATAATAGCTGCTTCAATTTCATATTTACGATCTAGATGTGGTCTAACCTGAATTTCTTTGCCTTTAGAAAATTCCTCCAAAGATACTTCTTCAATCACACCAGCAGTCACAAAGTCATTCGCCAGACCAGAATAATGGATCACTCTATTATCACCTAAGCCCAGCGCATGATGCGTATAGGAACCTGACGCTTTTTTAATAGTGAGATGCTGACCTTTGTACATATTTACCCACAAAATTCGATATAAGTACTATCATAATATGAAAAACATGATTAAAGGTAAATACAATGAGCAATATAGGATTTATCGGCTTAGGTAATATGGGCATGCCAATGGCTATCAACCTTTTTAAAGCAGGACATCAGATTAAGGCTTTTGATACAGCGGATGCTATTCGAAAAACTGCTGCTGATGAAGGAATGGAGGTTGTCAAGCATGCTGCAGATGCGGCCAAAAGTGTTGAATTCATTATTACCATGCTCCCTAGTGGCCCTATACTACTGTCTGTATTAGAAGAAATAATCCCCGTTACGAACAAAGGCACCGTATTAATCGATTGTTCAACTGTCGATGTTTCCAGTGCACTCAAAGCACATCAAATAGCGAATGATAATGGGCTTCTCAGTCTGGACTCACCGGTATCGGGTGGTATTACTGGCGCACAAGCTGGCACATTGACTTTAATGATTGGTGGCGAGACAAATACCTTCAATAAAGCAAAAGATGTTCTCAATGTTTTCGCTGGAAAGCTGGTTCACTGCGGTAAAGGTGGTGCGGGTCAATCAGCAAAAATTTGTAATAATATGCTGCTCGGCATTACCATGATTGGCTTAAGTGAAGCGTTTGTTTTAGGTGAAAAATTAGGGCTCGAACCACAGGCGCTGTTTGATGCAATGTCAACCTCATCAGGCTCTTGTTGGTCACTGCTAAACTATTGTCCTGTTGCGGGTATTGGCACTTTAAGTCCAGCAGATAATGACTTTATACCAGGCTTTACGGCTGAATTAATGCTTAAAGATTTACGATTATCTCAACAGGCAGCAGAAGATATGGCATCCGCTACTCCTATGGGAAAACATGCCACAGAATTCTATAAACAATTTGTAAAGGAAGGTCTTGGTGAAAAAGACTTTTCAGCAGTAATTACGCAGCTAAAAACCTTGAAACGGAGCTGAGGCCTCAGCATAAGACAGATTAAATAAAAGAACTTAAGCCTGCACACAGCTAAGGAGGTAATTTTAACCAGCCGCCACACCTCTAATAAAGTGCAATGGCACCCCCCCCTTTTTTAATGAATTGTAGATTCTTTAAAAGTCTTCACTTATTCCAGCAGTAATAACATTAAAATAGGCATAATAGGGGCTATGGTTGAATTACCCATCTTAATCGCATACAACGCATCTCCGTTATTATCATTCTGATCATTTACCTTAAAAACCAGATGGCTTCCGTTCTTACTAATACTAAATGTACTCATAGATTCATCTGCACCTAGCGTGTTATTCAATTGCGTCCTTGCGCCACTTGTAATTGGAACCTTATATAAATTTTTCTTTTCGAAAATTCCATTTGCAGACTTAAAAATCACACTATTTGAATCAAGGGATATTTTAAAGTCATTATCAACAAACGAAGCTATAAATCGTGAGCCAATTGAACTTCCTGCTAACAACGGGGAGCTAAATAAGTTTTTTTGAAGGATCGCTCTATCTGTTCGATAAACCACTCGACGACTATCTGGACTGATGATGTAACCCGCTACAACATCATCTGTCGTGATGAAAGGATTTGAAGAAACAGCACTAACCCTTTCAGGGTTCCCACCTGTGATTAACACGCTATATAACTCAACAATATCATTAACACTATTGTCTATTCTAAAGACCACGCGTTGACTATTTGGACTAATGAGAAAGTCACTAAATGCAATAGTGAAATTATTTGCATTAGGAATTAATGTGCCTCCCATATTCACCTGATTACCGCCACTGATTAAAACACTATATAAGCTAGCAGGAACCCGAAATAAAGAGTTAGCGGGGACATTAAACACAACCCTACTTCCATCTGGGCTAACATCAAAACTTGAGACCCCCAAACTAAAGAATGGAAGACTACTTAATTTTACAGTTGAATTATCTACCATTGATACACTGTAAACTTCTAAACGTGCTTGATCTGGCTTTTCAGCCATATAGACTACTCTGTCACCATTCGGGCTGATTTTGAAGTCCAAATGACCGATCGGAATCGAAACAGGATTTTCTGCTAAGTTACTTATGTTTATCGGTGTATCACCATCAATTGGGACACGATATAAGTTGATTATTCC
>CAZWEA010000127.1:6468-7967 GCA_964632635.1 uncultured Cocleimonas sp.
TTATGTTTATCGGTGTATCACCATCAATTGGGACACGATATAAGTTGATTATTCCACCTGAAACTTCACTTGCTTTAAATACTACTTCAGTGCCGTTAGGGCTGATTTTAAAATTACTTACCGTACCTGTAGAAATTATTTCACCACTAATTTTTGTTGGGTGTACCTGAAATAGCAAGTGCTTTGATTGCTTAAAAATTATAGGTATTTGATTTATTGGTACACTATAAAGTGAAAAATTACCATCTTCATCTCTATCAGATGTAAACACAACAAGTTCACTATCTGAACTAATTTCAAAATCATTTGTAACTTTTCCACTATTTATCTCTACAAGAATAAGTCCGCTCTCATAATCAGTTAAAGTAAGAAGATTAGTACCTTCAATAGGGGCACTATAAAGATCAAACTCTCCATCCTCTACCTTATCCGCCCTAAACACCACACGATTACTATCAGGGCTAAACTTATAACTATCAGAAACATCACCAGCAGCAATCATCTGACCACTGATTTTCTCAACATCTCCCCCTTCAATTGGCACTTTATATAATTCAATTTTTCCATTAACTTCTTTATCCGCTCTAAAGACAACCCACTTGCCATCGGGGCTGATCTTATGATCAAGTGCATCCCCAAAATTCACCATATCACCGCTTATTTTATAAGCGACTTCATCTGCTGCAATAGCAGGCATAGTCACACTAAATAATAAGCACAAACAAAAGATATATTTTTTAAACTGAAATAACATAACTACTCCCTATGTAATACATACAATTCGTTAAAAAAGGGGGGGGTGCCCTATATAATTTCTTATATCAGTTTATATAAATACCCACTCTATTCTCACAGAGATCCCTTAAGTATTTAATGAGTATGGCTAAAGAGTGTAATGAACCGTGAAAGAACGAGGATTTATTTAGATAAATCTCAGCGTAACTCAGGTGACGAGTAATAATGGATAAAATCTTTCTGCTTTTCGTTGTGAATATTGCCAATATCTCGCTTTTAGTTGCAAATTCACGCTTCAACCTGAAAATTTTTTAAAGCATTTTTCTGTCACCACTGAGTTATGCTGAGGTCTCATGGAAATATTTGGCAGAACGTAGTCGATGTACTAACCATATGTACTATATCCTTTTTAAGGAAATAGGCTATATTTTCACGATTCATTACACTCTTTTGCCATACTTTGTAGAAAGTAGCACCACTTCTATTAATTAGGTGTTTCTTCTATAAGACTACAACTATTATATTCTTGATGTACTTCGAAGGAATCGTGTGCACCTTTCTTTTCAAAGAGGTACAGAAAAGGAGATGATGGTTTGTAAGCTTGCCCTAGGGCTTTAATAGAAGAAACAACCTAATTAATTGAGATGGCACCCCCGCCTTTTTTTGAAGATTGACTAGAGATCTCTTTATATCTAATTCCTTGTCCACTTAGGCTGATATCCTTATAATTCGTCCTTATTCCTAAGAACAATTACTCTGATTAA
>CAZWEA010000128.1:0-7903 GCA_964632635.1 uncultured Cocleimonas sp.
ATTCTTTACTGGTAAACGGATTGCACTTGGTAGTTGAATTCACAGGGTGCCATATCAAAATATATGGTTGTTTTAGCTGGTTTTTAAGTTTTATACCCTTTAGGGTTGTTGCTTTGCCAGCGCCATGTGTCATCACACATTTCTTGAATACCTTGTTCTGCATTCCACCCTAGCATTTCTTTTGCTAGTGCTGGGTCAGCGTAACAACAGGCTATATCACCTGCACGACGATCGACTATTTCATAGGCTACTTCTTTATTTGATGCTTTTGAGAATGCTTTTATCATTTCTAAAACAGAGTAGCCTATTCCTGTTCCTAGGTTGACGGTATAAAGGTTTTCGACCTTATCACTGTTAAATGCTTGCAGTGCTTTTACATGTCCTTTGGCTAGGTCTACAACATGAATATAATCACGTACGCCTGTGCCATCTGGCGTTGGATAGTCGCCACCAAATACAGATAGTTTTTCTAATCGACCTACGGCAACTTGTGAAATGTAGGGCATTAAATTATTTGGAATATCATTGGGATCTTCACCGATTAAGCCACTTTTATGTGCGCCAACAGGGTTAAAGTAACGCAGTAAGGCTATTTGCCATTGATCATCCGATACATAGGTGTCTTGCAGTATTTCTTCGATGTGCAATTTTGAACGCCCGTATGCATTGGTTGCACTGACCGGAAAGTCTTCCTTGATTGGAACCGTTGCTGGGTCACCATAAACTGTTGCCGATGAGCTGAAAATAATGCGTTTTACATTATTTCTTTTCATTGAATTAAACAGACAGATACTGCCTGCAATATTAGTGTCGTAATACATCAGTGGTTTTTCTACCGATTCACCCACTGCTTTTAATCCTGCAAAATGAATCACGCCATAAATATCATATTTCTGAAAGGTGTGATCAAGAATTTCAGGGTCTCGAACATCGCCTTTTATAAAGGTGATTTCTTTTCCTGTGATTTCTTTAACTCTATCCAGTGAAACTGTTGAGCTGTTACATAAATTATCAAGAACAATTGGCGTATAGCCAGCCGCTAATAGCTCGATACAGGTGTGTGAGCCGATATAGCCTGCCCCACCAGTTACTAATATATTCATTTTATTTTTTGGTCTTATAGCTGATTAATAATCTAAGGTTAACCTGCTGTATAAAAAATAGCCAGATTCTCTCTCAAGAACTGGCTATTCAGTTAGGTTATTCCGACAACCTGCATCGCTTTGTTAAGCAGTAATATTAACTACTCTTCTTTTTTTTCTTTTTGTCTTTTTTCTTTGGCTTCTTTTTAGATTTCTTGGCTTTTTTAGGCTTCTTAGGCTTTTTCGATTTACTAGAACTAGAAGAGCTTGAACTGCTTCTTTTTGAGCCGCTAGAGTTGCTATCTGAACCAGAGCTTTTTGATGACTTACGGCTTGAGGTACTACTATTAGAATCTGACTTCTTTGTAGATTTACGACTTGAAGAGCTGCTGCTAGTCGAATCAGATGAGCGACTTGAGCTAGAGCTTGTAGACTTCTTTTTCTTTGTTGATTTTCTCTTAGGCTTTGATGACCCTGTAGAAGTAGGCATAGTATAGCCTTCAGGTGCTACCGATTTACCACGTGATGTAGAGACATTCTTTTTAATGTCTTTATAGGTTTCTTCACCAATACCTGGGACATTATTAAGATCCGTGATCTTTTTGAATTTTCCGTTTTCTTTACGAAAATCAACGATTGCCTGTGCTTTGCTCGCACCAACACCACGAAGATAAGCAGCTAGTGTCTCTACTGACGCTTTGTTTATATTAACCGTTTCTTTGCCCTTAAATTCAGAATTTGCTAGGGCAATAGCTGGTAGTAAAAATAGTGCTAACAAAAATCCTGATAGAATATTGCGTAAATTAAAACCCACATTTATCTCCTTTTTAGTATTCATAAATATCCGTAGTTAGTGCGCTTATAGAACAAGTTGGTTCAAATTGAGAATCGGCAACAATATTGACAACACAATCAATAACACCACACCACCCATTATTAAAATCAGCATTGGCTCAAATATCCCCAGCATATTAGTGAGCATCATATCAGTTTCACGTTCTTGTTGGAGAGCTGCGCGCTCTAGCATGTCATCTAGTTTTCCACTGCTTTCACCACTGGCAATTAAATAGATTGTCATTGGCGGGAAATATTTGGATTGATCCAAGGCACGGTTAATTGTCATACCTTCACGTACTTTATCCGCGGCATTTTCGATGGCTTTTCTCATCGGCAGGTTTTGTACTACTTCTGCTGATATCGACATCGCATCTAAAATAGGCACGCCACTGGAGGCTAAGATACTTAAGGTTCTGGCAAAGCGTGCTGTGTTTAAACCCCGCACCATTTTTTTAATTACAGGCACTTTTAATAAAAAATTGTGGTACTTATAACGCCATTTAGGTATCTTCATTAATTGCTTGAAAAGAATAAAAGCAATGACTAACGCTATCGCAATATAAATACCATAGGCTCTCACAAAATCACTAATCTTAATTAAAACCTGTGTCATAGCTGGGAGCTCTTGCCCGACATTGGAAAAAACATCAATGATTTTTGGTACGATAAAACCCAGTAAACCTGCCACAATTGCAATCGAGATAATGGTAAGAATCACAGGGTAAAACATTGCCGATGAAATACGTTGTTGAGTTTCTTGGCGTGTTTCGGTGTAATCTGCCATTCTTTCTAAAACCGCATCTAAGTGTCCAGATTGTTCACCCGCAGCAACTGTAGCACGGTATATATCTGGAAATACGGAAGGAAATAATGCCAAACCATCGGCTAAAGAATAACCTTCCACTACGCGAGAACGAATTGCTGAGAGTATATGCCTAACGTTACGCTTTTCTGTTTGCTTGGCGGTGGTTGCCAATGCTTCTTCTAAAGGGGAACCTGATTGAACTAGTGTGGCTAATTGACGAGTCATTAAGGCTAGATCACCTGATTTTACTCGTCCTGCTTTTTGGGTTTTTTGTTTGCTGCTTTTTTCAGACTTTTCTACCTGCTCAACCTGTAACGGGGTTAGGTTACCATCACGTAGAAGTTGGCGAACTTGACGGGCATTATCTGCCTCCAGCATGCCTTTTTCTTCTTTACCTTTGCCATTAAGAGCAGTGTATTCAAAAGCTGGCATGAATGTTAGCTTGTAGCAGGTTTAGTAGGTTTTTTATCTTCACGAGTCACACGTATAACTTCTTCTAAAGAGGTTTTACCTGAGAGAACCAAGCGTACCCCATCTTGGCGGATGGTGGGTACCGTTTTATGTACATGTGCTTCAATATCAAATTCACTGGCGCCATCATGGATTAAATTTCGTGTTACATCATCAATTTCAACAAACTCATAAATACCATTACGACCAACATAGCCCGTATGATTGCATACGCTACAGCCCGCTGGATGATATAAAATAGGCGGATTTGAGCTATCTACACCCAAAATATCACACTCTGTTTGATCTGGAATATACGATGTCTGACAATCCTGACAAAGCAGTCTCACTAATCGCTGTGCAATTACACCAATCAAACTAGAAGATAGTAAAAATGGCTCAACACCCATATCACGTAATCGTGTAACCGCACCTACCGCTGTATTCGTATGTAATGTTGAAAAAACCAAGTGTCCTGTTAATGATGCTTGTACCGCAATCTCTGCTGTTTCTAAATCACGAATTTCACCAATCATTACGATATCAGGATCTTGACGTAAAATTGCGCGTAGCCCTCGTGCAAAACTCATATCGACTTTATTATTGACCTGAGTCTGCCCTATGCCGTCGATGTAATACTCTATCGGGTCTTCCACCGTTAGGATATTACGGCTAGTTTCGTTTAGATCTGTTAGAGCGGCATACAGTGTTGTGGTTTTACCTGAACCTGTAGGGCCTGTAACCAGAATAATGCCATGCGGCTTTTTAATAAGACTTTTAAGGCGTTCATGGGTAATAGGATCCATGCCTAGATGATCTAGGTTTAACCTGCCCGCTGACTTGTCCAATAAACGCATTACAATGCGTTCATTATGACCTGAAGGTAGCGTTGAAACACGAATATCAACACCACGACCTGCTACTCGCAAAGAGATTCTGCCATCTTGCGGAACACGTTTCTCAGCAATATCAAGCTTAGCCATGACTTTAATACGCGAGATCACTAATGCTGCTAATGCACGCGGTGGCTCTAATACTTCACGTAATACACCATCAACACGCATTCGAACGATCATACGACTTTCAAAGGTTTCGATATGAATGTCCGAGGCATTTTCTTTAACGGCTTGTGTTAATAAAGCATTTATAAGACGAATAATCGGTGCATCATCTTCAGATTCTAATAAATCTTCCGGCTCAGGAAGTGAATCAGCTACATCGTTTAAATCTAGCTCTTCACCTAGATCATCCATCATGGCGCTCGCGCCAGCACCACTATTGTCATACTGCATAGCGAGTAAACGCTCAAACGATTCATCTTCAATGAGCTTAAATGTAGCTTTTGTTGATAAAAAACGATTAACTTCATTGGCAATCGCTGGGGTCAGACCTTTTTTATAGTGTACAGTTAACTCACCACCTTTAGCTTGTTGCAATACAACACCGTTGCGTTTAGCAAAGCTATAGGGAAAGTCTTGCTGTTGACGATGCTCTTCATCATCAATGGCTGTTTCCAAATTTTCTAGGTCTACCGCTTTATTCATATCAAATACTTTATCAGAACTATCCGAGTTATACCCTGAGTTATTATTAAAATCATTTCCCATCACGGGTTTTGAGTTACGGACTGGTGCGACGTCTAGTCGGCATCACATTCTGCAATCTCTGCGGAACATTTTGCTGTTGTACACGTCGATGTTGAGCAGGCGCAACACGTTTTCTCGCTTGCATAGCTGCTGCCCTTTTCTGCTGTGCCATTTTTTCATTGCGAATTCTATTATTATATTCTAGGACACGCTGTTGTTGTTGACGAGCAATAATGCGCTGTTTCTCTTCTGCTGACAAATGCTGTACAAGGTTTTGTTTAATATCAGAAGGGAATTTCTTTGCTTTAGATTTTAAAATACCACGCTTAGTGATATTTGACACCAACTGCTCGTGTTTAATTTTACTGTATTTTTGACGCGTATAATGATCACCACTTAATACATCACGCATGATGACGGGATGGATAAATACCATTAAATTTGTTTTATTCTTTTTCGTAGTAGAACTTCGAAATAGCTTACCAAGCACAGGAATATCACCAAGCATAGGGACTTTAGATACTTGATCTGTAAAAGTATCCCGAATCAAGCCACCCAAAACAAGAACCTGACCATCTTCAACCATGACACTGGTATTAATTGATCGCTTATTAGTAATAATATCTGTAGCTTGTGTCGATGCCGATATACTAGATACTTCTTGCTCAATATCTAGGCGAATACTCGTACCATCATTGATTTGTGGCTTTATTTTTAAGGTAATACCAATATCTTGACGTTCAACTGAAGTATTAAATAGGTTATTTACACTACTTGCATTGGTTCCACTATTGGTGCTTCTTGAGGTCACAAAGGGTACATTTTCACCAACAACAATGGTTGCCTCTTCATTATCTAATGCCACAATAGTCGGGGTTGATAAAATATTAGTAGCACCGTCACCAGATAAGGCATCAATTAAAATACCAAACTTGCTCTTACCGACATTATCCACCAGACCAAAACGACCTCCATCCGATGTCGGAGCAAGCCCTCCTAATGCAGCTGTTGTTTCTTTATCCGTGCTAGCCCCCAGCAAACTTAACAAAGCTTGAATACTTGCAGTAACACCCGTTCCACCTAACAGTCCTTCTGAACTATTAAATCCAAAACTTGCACCCAATGTTTTAGATAAATCTGCATTAACTTCTGCAATAATTGCCTCAACCAATACCTGAGCACGTCGAACATCGAGTTGTTTAATAACCTTGGCTAGATTTTTATGGACATCTGGTTCAGCCGTGATAATTAAAGAATTCGTTGCAGGATCTGCCTGAATATCAATTTCTGCTTTTTGTGTTCCCGCCGCACCTTTTTTAGTCGCTTTCTTAGTTTTTTGTACTTTAGAAAACCCCGTTAAAACCTTAGCTAAATCTTCTGCCTCGGCATAGCGTAAATAAATAACCCGTGTTTTTTCTTCAGTTGGCTGTGGTGTATCTAATTTTGCAATAATTTTACGAACCTGCTGACGTGATGACTTATCGCCACTTAATAATAAGCTATTGGTACGCCCATCAGCTGAAATTTTATTTTTTGATTTAGCACCTTTGATGCTTGATTGTTGTAGCTTTTGGATAGTTTGGGCTAAATCTTTAGCAGATGCGTATCTAAGAGGAACCACTTCTAATTCTTCATCATCGGCACGATCCATACGTTTAATGACTTTAATTAAGCGCTCGATATTAGCAGCTCTATCTGAGATTAAAATAGTATTACTTGGGCCATATGCTTGAAGTTGCCCTGTACTTGGCACTAAAGGACGTAAGATAGGCACTAACATCGCCGCTGGCACATGCTCAACACGGATAACACGCGTGATTAGCTCATCAGCTTTACGCTTAATCTTTTTACTTCCCTTCTCTTCGTTTTCACCAATAACCGGCACAGGCTGTTGCTTTGCCTGATTTGAAGGTACTACTTTTATGATTTTACTACCACTACCAGCTGGAACAGCAGAAAAACCATGGACTTGCAAAATAGAAAGAAAGGTATCGTAAAGCTCATCTTCACCAATATCACTACTTGTAATAACGGTCACTTTACCTTTCACACGAGGATCAACAATAAAGCTTTTCCCTGTGATCCTGGAAACAGTTTCTACCAATGTAGTAATATCAACATCACGTAAATTAATCTGCGCCGACTCTTCCGCTATCGCAACTGAAGAACAGGCGAATGCAAGCAAAGTTGTATTAATTACAAACGTTTTCAAACGTCGCTTGATTAGTAGCGAAGTTCCCCAAAATCCCTGAGTTATATCCATATTCAAACTATATTCTTATTAAATAATTAATTGTGTGATTTCAGTTACACTTTCACGTAACCGAATCAGTCATTTATCCGATCAATCTTACCACTTATCGACCTTATTCGCTAAGTCTTTGAAACAAAATCTATAAAAAAAAATTCATTGCCTTAATTTTAGCGAACAGAGAGATAGAGACAAGAACCATTGTTTTTCGTTCCATTAGGTGTGATAAAATATTACTCACCCTACCTATTGATTCCATGGAACAACAGTGACTTATCAAACAAAATTCAGCATTCAAACCCAACGCAGAGAAACCTACAACATCACTCATGAATGCAATTCTGCCCTACAGCAAAGCCATATCCACACAGGGCTTTGTCACTTATTTATTCAGCATACAAGCGCATCATTGATTATTACCGAAAATGCAGATCCTGATGTGCATCGTGATCTAGAAACCATTATTCAAAGACTCGCCCCTGATGCAGACCCAGAATACTTTCACACCCTGGAAGGCCCTGATGATATGAGCGCGCATATTCGATCTATTCTTACTCAGACAGAATTAACATTACCTGTCAGTAATGGTCAACTCGCATTAGGAACGTGGCAGGGAATATATTTATGGGAACATCGAACCTCAGGGTTTCAACGCACAATCATCCTGACTGTCATGGGAGATGAATAATAAATGCCAAAAAATAATAACACTGATGACTTAAATGACAAATTAAATCAATTGAAAACCGCATCAAAACAATCGCGCAAAAAAAGTCTTATCAGGTTCACTTTCAGGTGGATACTCACCCTTATTCTTGCCATTGTTTTTTGGGAGCATCAATGGGCTAGATGGATACTAGGTATCGCTATTGTATTAGGAATAATCAATATT
>CAZWEA010000129.1:0-7882 GCA_964632635.1 uncultured Cocleimonas sp.
AGAGCTGAAATCTCCTTATAAAGCAGTTATCAGTACGGTTATAACATGGTTGGCTGTGGGTATAATTGTATCATTACTATTGGCATCTATTCTTGCTTTTCAAATTACTAAACCGTTGAATTCTTTGGTAACAAAGTCTAAAGAAATTGGTACGCGTTCTGATACTTATAACTTGGGATCAATACCCCAAAATAGCCCATTTGAAATATCAGAACTATGGAATGCACTTTCTGCGTTGGTTAATCGTTTACATAAGTCGAATAGAGAAGTAAGAAAGCTTAACTATTCTTTGAATAAAGATATTGAAAAAGCAACGGCTAAGCTAAGAGCTACCAATAAGTACCTGTATAAAATTAGTAGTAATGATCATCTTACCAATATTGCTAATCGAAGGTATTTTGAAAATACCGTCAATAAAATTCTTAAAGAAGAAAAATCAGGAAAAGTGGGTATTATTCAAATAGATGTTGATAAATTTAAGTTTATTAATGATGAGTATGGCCATGAAGCAGGTGATCTAGCATTAGTGCATATTGCATCCATGATGAAAAAGAGAACGCGAGAAAAGGATATTCCAGCTCGTTTGGGTGGTGATGAATTTGTTGTTTATATCCATAACTGTAGTGATCAAGTACTATTGAATATTGCAGAAAGCTTGCGTAGAACTGTTGAAGATACGCCTATTAATTGGCAGGGCAAGGAAATTAAATTATCACTGTCAGTTGGGATTGTGAATTGTGACCTTGCTAAGAAACGATCTTTAGATCAATTATTAAAGTTTGCTGATGAAGCGATGTATGACTCAAAAGAAGCAGGTAGAAATCATGTTTCTGTTTATACTTTCCCAGAAGAGCCTGTTGATACGTTAGTTAAGAAGAAATCACTAAATGAAAAAAGTAGTGACCAAAAAAATACAGAAAATAATATCGCTTTAGCCCATGAAATTGAGGGGCTTTTAAAAGAACTACCTCATGCAGAAGCAAATGTACTTAAGAAAATGGTGGCTAATGCTAAAAAGAGAAACTCAGATAAAGAAACAGAATCTGCGTAAACCTTTAAACGAATAGGTCAGAGATATTCTTAATGCGCCTCATCCCAATTAATTCCACTCCCTGTATCAACGATTAGGGGTACATCTAACTGCACTGCATTAACCATTCGTTCCACTATTACTTTTTGTACATCCTCTAGTTCATCTTCAGCCACTTCAAATACTAATTCATCATGTACTTGCATGACCATCGTTGTCTGGGTCGTTTTTTCACGTAACCAATCATTCACTGAAATCATAGATAGTTTAATAATATCTGCAGCGGTACCTTGCATGGGTGCATTAATGGCGGTGCGTTCTGCATGTTGGCGTAACATGCCATTGCGTGCATTTATATTAGGTAAATAGAGCTTGCGCCCGAATACTGTTTCTACAAAACCATCTTCTTTCGCTTTTTCACGCGTGTCTTCCATATAGTGCTTAACACCTGGATAGCGCTGGAAGTAAAGTTTTACATACTCCGCAGCTTCAGTACGTGAGACACTGAGTTGTTTAGCTAAGCCGAAGGCTGACATGCCGTAAATCAAACCGAAGTTGACAGCTTTGGCTGCACGTCTTTGTTCTGTTTCTACTGCATCAATATCGATACCAAAAATCTCAGCTGCTGTTGCTTGATGAATGTCTTTGCCTTGTGAAAAAGCGCTAAGCAAACCTTCATCCGCAGATAAATGCGCCATGATGCGTAACTCAATTTGAGAGTAATCAGCAGCAAGTATTTTAAAACCTTGAGGTGCAATAAATGCTTGGCGAATTCTTCTGCCTTGGGCATTTCTAACAGGAATATTTTGTAGATTAGGATTACTCGAAGATAATCGCCCCGTCGCGGTGACTGCTTGATGATAGGAGGTATGCACACGTCCTGTTTTATCATTAATTTGTAAGGGTAATTTATCTGTATAAGTTGATTTTAACTTACTTAAACCACGGTGCTCTAATAACCAGCGAGGCACATCATGTTCTTGTGCAAGTTCTTGTAATACATCTTCAGCAGTAGAAGGCTGACCTTTTGGTGTTTTACGAATGACAGGAAGGTTGAGCTTATCCTCACTAAAGAAAAACTCCTGAATTTGCTTGGGTGAGCCTAAATTAAATTCACCACCTGCTTTATCAAAAATTTTCTGTTCAAGCTCTCCCATGCGTGTTGCTAGCTCTGTACTTTGTTTTGCTAACATATCTGCATCAACCAATACGCCATTGCGCTCAATATTTGAGAGTACTTTTAAGAGTGGCATTTCTATTTCGCGATAGAGCGTTTCTTGTTTATTGCGTGGTTTTAATTGTGCCCAGAAAAAGTTATGCAAACGCATTGTCATATCTGCGTCTTCTGCGGCATAAAAGGACGCGCCTGCAAATCCTGTTTCTTCATTAGCATCCAGCTCTACTTGATTAAAAGTGAGCTGCTTTTTGCCTTTGCCAGCAATGTCTTCAAATTTGACGTTTGTTTGGTTTAAGTGTTTTTGGCAAAGTGTATCCATATCGTGACGACTTGATACAGAATCTAAAACATAAGATTCCAGCATCGTATCATGCATAATGCCATTTAGCTTGATGTCGTGATTTAGCAACACAGAGCGGTCGTATTTAAGATTTTGCCCGACTTTATGAACTGTTGCATCTTCGAGTAAAGGCTTTAATTTCGCTAAGGTTTGATCAAAATTGAGTTGCTGAGGTGCGCCAATATAGTCATGTGCTAATGGCAAATAGGCAGCAACACCCGCTTTGATACAAAATGACATGCCGACAATGGTTGCATCAATGTAATCTAAACTCGTTGTTTCTGTATCAAAGGCAAAAAGTTTGGCACTTTTAAGTTGGGCTATCCAATCATCAAGTTGTTGCTCTGTTAAAATGGTTTGATAATCGACTTCCTTAATGTCTTCAATTTCAGGAATCGCGATTTCACCATTTTCATCGGTCTTTGTTTCGCTGCTTAATTCAATCGGTGTATCTGAATCGGATTGGAGCTTGGATAAGCGTGTTCGAAAACCATATTGCTGATAGAGATCGGCAAGTTTTTGTGTATTAACTTCATTGAAGCTTAAATATTCAGGTGAACAATCAAGTTCTAAATCACATTTAATCGTGACTAACTCATAAGATAGGGGCAGAAACTCTAGTGAGGCACGTAAATTCTCACCAATCTTTCCTTTAAAACTTTCTGCATTCTTCATTACTTCTTCAAGCGAATCATATTCAGCAAGCCACTTTACCGCTGTCTTTGGGCCAACCTTTGGAACCCCTGGGATATTGTCTGAAGTATCTCCCATCAATGCTAAATAATCACGGATGCGCTCAGGTGGAACACCGTATTTATCAATCACACCTTGTCTATCGTGAAAGCTATTCGACATCGTATTTATCAGGCTGATTTGATCATCAACCAACTGTGCCATGTCTTTATCACCTGTTGAAATAATCACATCACCATCATAAAGCTTCGACATGGTGCCGATAACGTCATCTGCCTCAACTCCTGGCATTACAATCATCGGATAACCTTGTGCCACAACAATTTCGTGTAAGGGAGCTATTTGATCACGTAATTCATCGGGCATCGGAGGTCGCGTTGCTTTGTATTCAGCATACATATCATTGCGAAATGTTTTACCTTTGGCATCAAAAATAACCACCATATGATCAGGGTCATAGGTTTTTCTGAGGCTGTCTAGCATATTCAAGACGCCATGAATTGCATTGGTTTGCATCCCATCGGGGCTGGTTAAAGAGCTTGGTAGCGCATAAAAAGCACGGAACAGGTAGGATGATCCATCAACGAGAACTAGGGGTTTGCTGGTGTTTTTGTCAGACATAAATTGCTATACTTTAATTTCGATGTATTAGTGATTATAGAGCGATGACAGCAACAGCACCAATTATTCCTTTCTACGAAACTCCTGCAACTTCCCAAATTGAAGGTTTACGCCCTCATTATTCGGCAGAAGAAAAGAAAGCCGTTAAAGATGAGATCAAAAAATTATTAAAAGAGCAAGATGCAGTCTTAGTTGCACATTATTATGTTGATCAAGAATTACAAGAGTTAGCTGAGGAAACAGGTGGCTATATTTCTGACTCACTGGATATGGCGAAGTTTGGCAAGGAGCACTCTGCAAAAACATTGGTTGTGGCTGGGGTTCGCTTTATGGGTGAAACGTCTAAAATACTTAGCCCTGAAAAACGAATTTTAATGCCAACATTGGATGCGGAATGTTCATTGGATTTAAGTTGTCCCATCGAAGATTTTGCTCCTTTTTGTGATGAACATCCTGATCACACTGTAGTTGTTTATGCCAATACTAGCGCTGATGTTAAAGCCCGAGCAGACTATGTTGTTACCTCAGGAATCGCGCTTGATCTGGTTACATGGCTGGGAAAACAAGGTAAGAAAGTATTGTGGGCGCCAGATAAACATTTAGGTCACTATATTGAGAAAGTCTCAGGTGTAGAAATGTTGCGCTGGCAGGGTTCTTGTGTGGTGCATGAAGAATTTAAAACTCGTTCATTGGGAAAATTAATTGGGGAATACCCAGATGCGGCGGTGCTTGTTCACCCAGAGTCGCCAGAAGAAATTATTGCTTTGGCAGATGTGGTGGGTTCTACAACACAAATAATTAATGCCGCAAAAGAGTTACCTAATAAACAATTTATAGTTGCTACTGATAATGGTATTTTTTATAAAATGAAACAGGCAGCACCTGATAAAGAATTTATCGAAGCACCAACTCATGGGGAAGGTGCAACCTGTACCAGTTGCGCGCATTGCCCGTGGATGGCAATGAATGGATTACACAACCTGCTAGATGTTTTAAAAACAGGTAAGAATGAAATATTTGTTGATGAAGCTGTGCGTGTTAAAGCCTTACAATCAACACAGCGAATGCTTGATTTTGCAAAAGAGTTATCGGCTCGTAAGACTTCGGCTTAGGCTTTAGTTTCATGCACGTTCCTTTGCCTTTTTTGTAATTGTTAAAAAAAGGGGGGGGTGCTTCGACCTCGCTCAGCAGAACTGCCATTAGGGCGTCGCTACATTCCGTTGCCAAACTTATCTGTTTGCGTTACCCCGCTGTCTCTAACTTGCTTTAATGCTATTGCATATTGAATTAACTGCGCAAGTGTCCAGTCTATACGTTCACGAAAATAACTATCTGTTTCCTCATTATTATCTGCCTTATTTTCGTTGAGAACAGATTCAACATTACGGATGATGAGATGCTCTGGCATATAACATAACTTATTGTTTTTATAACTACTCATGCGTAATTCTGCGACTGGATAAGAACCCCCATCGGCTGAAGACACACCCACAATAAGAGCAGGTTTATGTGATAACTCATGCTTCCACATGAGAAAGAAATTCTTCAATGCTGCAGGGACTTGACCGTGATACTCGGGCGCAATTATAACAAAGCCATCACAACTGCTTAGTTGTTCTGAAATGGGAGTTAAAATTGCCTTCCACTTTTCATCTCCCTCCCAGATACCTTCATCCCACATCGGTAATGGATTACCAGCGAGACTAAAAACCCATGCTTCATCCGCATGTTTATTATCTAGCAATGTTTTTTGAATATGTGTGGCAACTTTAATGCTTTGTGAATTCTGGCGGTGACTACCACTAATAATGGCAATTTTCATATTCATTCCCAATTGATTTAATATAGAAAAGCATAGACTAGTTTTTAATATGTATAAATACTCCCTTAAGGGCACCTCTAATAATTAGGTGCAGAAGGTACACCTAATTAATAGATATGCCCTTTAAAACAAAGGTAGTGTGCTTTTCACTCTCGGATATATCACAATAGCGCAGTCATCAAAGTAAAGTACACTATGAATATTCCTTTTAATAATACTTATATCAAGTTGCCAGATAGCTTTTATACGAAGTTGGCACCGACAGCTGTCAAAAGTCCTGAGTTAATTATTTTCAATAATGACCTTGCAGAAAAGCTCGGGATAACCGATCTAAATGATGATGCTAGCGAGTTGGCAGAAATCTTTTCTGGGAATAAAATTCTTCAGGGTTCAGAGCCCTTAGCGATGGTTTATGCTGGACATCAGTTCGGTGGTTTTTCGCATCAACTCGGTGATGGTCGTGCCAATTTATTAGGCGAAGTAGTCGCGCACGACAAAACACGTTATGACATTCAATTAAAAGGCTCAGGCCCCACGCCGTATTCTCGTGGTGGAGATGGGCGCTCTGCTTTGGGGCCTGTTCTGCGTGAATACCTTGTCAGTGAAGCAATGCATAAACTAGGAGTACCTACTACGCGTTCATTAGCCGCTGTTACAACGGGTGAAGAAGTTGCTCGAAACTCATTAGTAGCGGGTGGAATATTAACACGTGTGGCAACAGGCTTTGTGCGTGTTGGCACCTTTGAATATTTCTCTGCTCGGCGCGATATTGAGGCTATAAAAACGTTGGTTGATTATGAAATCAATCGTCATTACCCTGAAGTATCAGATGCCAACAATCGCACTATTGATTTCCTTAAAGCCGTCGTTAATGCACAGGCAAAACTGATTGCGAAATGGATGAACTTAGGTTTTATTCATGGTGTGATGAATACCGATAATATGTCGATAGCAGGGGAAACCATAGATTATGGCCCTTGTGCATTTATGGATGAGTTTTCGCATAGTCGTATCTACAGTTCTATTGATCATAATCTGCGTTATGCCTACAGCCAGCAAGCTAAAATCGCACAGTGGAATTTGGTACGCTTAGCAGAAACATTATTGCCTTTATTCATCGAAGGGGATGATCCAGATGAAGCACAAATTCAAGTGGCAGTGGAAATAGCCCAGCAAATTTTAAAAGAATTTGAAATTCAATACGATGGCTACTGGCTGGCAGGTATGCGCGATAAATTAGGCTTGCAGCATATAGAAAAGCAAAACCCAAATGATGAGATATTGGTCAATGAGCTACTTGATTGTATGGAAAAAAATAGCGCTGATTTCACCTTAACTTTTCACACATTATCTCATTTGGAAATATCTCAAACAGAAGCAGATAAAGACATTCGCAAACTATTTAATGATCCAACTCAAATAGATACTTGGTTAGTAAAATGGCGAAAAAGATTGGCACAAGAAAATAGTAATCAGTCTCAACGACAATTAAAAATGCAAGCAAGCAACCCTGTTTATATCCCAAGGAATCATCAAGTTGAAGCCGCCATTAGAGCAGCGGAAGACCATAATGATTTTAGTGTTTTTAAGGCACTACACGCTGTTTTAGAAAACCCGTATACACTACAAAAAGGTAAAGAAAATTATACGCTTCCACCGCTCCCTGAGGAAGTTGTTCATCAGACATTTTGTGGGACATAATAATCAAATGGCAGTTCTGCTGAGCGGAGTCGAAGCACCCCCGCCTTTTTTTGAAGATTGAACCCTTCAACCTTTTTTCACTGGTAACTCATCATATTTAATCAACTCACTTGCATCTGTATACCATTCTGCTCGTGATTCATAATAAATATTCTGAAAGGGTTTTATTTCTGGGTCTCCATCAAGCCCTCCTGCAGGAACCACTACGGCTTTGCCACTTTTTGTTAACCAAGGTAAAGATGTGCCACATTTTTCACAAAAAGATGTGGCGAAGTGTTTTGCATCAGGTACTTCATACCGGCCTAATAGTTCCTCGCCTTTTAACCAAGTAAATTGATTGGGTGCGACAATAATATTGGCAGCATGGGCACTGCCCGTAAATTTTCTACATCGTGAACAGTGACAATATTGAAAGACACCCAGACTCCCTGTAATTTCGTAACTTATCGAGCCACAAAGGCAACTTCCCTTCACTTTTTTCATATTATTTCCTTAGGG
>CAZWEA010000130.1:0-7810 GCA_964632635.1 uncultured Cocleimonas sp.
AAGAGGTATTTTAACATTTCTGGTCGTTTCGATCACCTTAAATTACAACTATTTCCTTTAATTTCATAAGGATAACTTCTTTATCAGGGCTGACTAATTAAAGCATGGTCAGGCGTTGTTTTTAACCAGCTCAATAAATCAGCCAATAAAATATTAACTCGATTAGCAGGGGGAGCCATGTGGATAACCTGTCCCTCTTCCATTACGCCTACACCTTTATGACGATACACACCCACCTTATCTATTAATCCTTTCATTAATAATCGGTGTGCATCAAGTAAATGTTGTTCATTACTCGCTTGCCACTGGTCTAATTGCTCATACGCCACCAATGCATTACGCGCCTCTTGAATTTCACGAGGTGGAGCAATAACAGGTTTACCTTCTAAAATAGCGGTGATTTGTTGCTCTGTTAAGGTATTTCCCTCAATCGCTAATGAACCCTGAATAGTACGAATACGATTGATTCGGTGTAAACGTAAATTTGATGATTGTTCCAGTACAACAGACAAACGCCCCAAGTTTTCACTAATCTCTGCGATTAAATGTAAAATCTTGGGGGTGATTGTATAGGGTGGCTGATAATTCATTTTCTGAACTCATTGTATAAAAACATGCCTTTAATTATTCAATATCTAACTCAGGCAAAGCATTCACAATTTTCATGGTTTCAATACTGACGGTAATGACTCTTTGAAATAACTCTAAAGGATATTTAGCATTATTCATGGTTTCGGTTGCCCAACAATTTGCATCATTGACGATACCGCTTTTTTTATCGGTGGTGACGGCTTGACGCTCCATCACCCACTCTAAAGCTGGTTTACCATTGACGATGTAATCACAAGCTTCTAGTGGAATATCTTTGATGGTGAAAAAAGAATTATAAACAACAGTGGTTTTATCCTTTACACTTTTCCCGTCTTGCTTGGTTTTAGCAAACTTCATTTTAGTGACGTAATAGGATTCATCCCCAAATACTTCACCTGTTTCAACCAAGGTAACGGGATAACAATCAACTGTTTCATAATGAATATGCAGTTCGGCTAAATCACGCCCTGCTTTTGAATATGCCCAAAAATCTTTAGCGGTTTTTACGCAAGGGATACGCGGTAATTCCTTGGTTAAATTATCGGCATAACGCTCACGGTATTCTGGGGAATGTAATAAACCGTAGATGTAATAGAACATATCCTCTTTGCTGAATGATTCAGTGGGGTATGCTTGTTTAAAGTGGGCTAATCCGTCATCACTAATGGCATCTTTTCGAGTGTAGCCCTCTGTGCTGGGTTGGTTATCGTTATTAGCGAATAAATCAGCATTGCCAGTTTGTTGGGTTTCTGTTTTTTCGTATAGGTAGAGTGGGAAGCATTGTGTACCTGCTTCTAAATTATTTAAATCAACCAATAGATTAGATATAAATAAAGAAAAACCATTCCTAGAGCCTTTACCACAAACCATTATGACTAAGTTGTTTATGTTGCTCGTAGGAAAAAGTTTAGGCATTTGATAAACCATTGCATTCATATCTTTACTAAAGTATGCCCACTCTTTGTGAAATGGACGGTACAAAGCTGGAGTTATCCTTTTATCAAAAAACACAAGGGGAATTTCTTTTCGCAAGTCATCTTTTAAGTTTCTATTCCAGCTTATTTTTGTAAGGTCAGTACAAATAAAATCATCAATATTTGGCTTGTTTAGAGTTTTACTATAGCGAGATAACTCAGAATTATAAAATTCAATCATTTTTTTTATATTACTAGAAACCATGATTTTTGATGCGTTGTAGCACCATTTATCTCGTCCTGATGCTAACCCTAATGAATAGCTTTCAAAAATTTTAATTGCAGATTTATCTTTTTTGTCACCAATTGAAATAAACTTTTCAAAGGATATATCTCGCTGATTCAACCAGTCTGAATATTTATCAGGGTAAATTTTTTCCCATCCATTCTTTTTATCAACTCCATTAACTCCCACTATATTATTTAGTTTCAATAATTTCTCATCTGTTTTCAAGTCATCACCAATAGAATGATAAAAAATATTTCCATGTGAGATTGCTTGGGGGTTTTTAATAAAAAATGTTATGGCTATACCAGTCATACTTCCAGAGCCAAAAATATTACCACCTTCTTTAGCTTTACCTTTACTGAGCATATTTTTACGAATATCACCTTTTAAATTTAAAATATAAATATTTGTAAACTCTTCTTTAAGACATTTACGCATTCCATCCGCAAACTGTCGCTCAATCCAAGCATTACCAGACACATAAGCCATAATTCCACTCTGACCTAAGCGTTCACTTCCCCAGCGAATTGCTCTAATATAACTATCATATAAATTCTTAACAGAAGTCATTTTAGAATTTTTTGCATAAGTTTCACGAATACTTTCATCAAGACTTAAATATGCAATATTAGCGTTATTATCATTGGCACTATTCTGACCAGATGAATAAGGCGGATTACCCATAATGACCCGTATATCTAATTCCTTTTGTCGATTGCGTCTATCACTGTTATCTGAGAGTAAATCACTGATTAAGTCGCCTTTTTCGTACATTTGAAAGGTGTCTGTTAAACAAATACCTTCAAAGGGTTGGTATTCTCCCCCTACAATACTGTGATACACCGCTTCTATGTTGATGGCGGCTATGTAATAGGCTAGTAATACAATCTCATTAGCGTGTATTTCATGTTTAAATTTATGCGGTAATTGTTCTTTGCTTATCAGTCCACTTTGTAGCAGTCTGGTAATAAATGTGCCAGTTCCCGTAAAGGGATCAATTATGTGTACGCCTTTATCCCCTAACGATTGCCCAAACTCTTGTTGTAATAAATCGTTTATGCTGTGAATGATAAAATCTACTACTTCTACAGGGGTGTAAACAATGCCTAGCCGTTCGGTCATTTTTGGGAAGGCATTACGAAAGAATTTATCGTATAGCTCAACCACTATTTTTTGTTTACCTTGGGAGTTGTCTATGCCGTCTGCTCGCATTTGTACGCTGTCGTAAAAGCGTTGTAGGGTATCGGCTTCTTTATCTAGCCCGTGTTTTTGTAGTAGGTCTAAAACCTGTTGCATGGCTTGTGATACGGGGTTGTTATTGGCAAAGCTGTATTCTTTAAACAGCGCATCAAACACGGGTTTGGTGATTAGATGCTGGGCTAACATTTCTATCACTTCATCATCTGTAATACTGTCGTTTAAATCATCTCTTAGCTCCTCTGCAAAGGCTTTAAAGGCGGTGGCTTCTGTGGTGTTGTCTGGATTGTTTACGATGGCTGTAATACGACTTATGTGAGTACCGGCTATTTTGGCTATATCGTTTGCCCAGTCTTCCCAATGGCTACGATTACCGCATTTTTTGACTATTTTGGCATAAAGGGCGCGTTCCATATCGCCTACTTCAAAATCTAGTAATGAGGTTTGGTAGGGCGTATAGGTTTGTTCTGCTTCACCTATAGCGTGCTGTCCTTTTCCTGCATTTTTATTGCTGGTTTTTTTAGATTTTTTGGCTTTCTTTTGCACTTTATCGCTAATGGCAATGACTTCCATTTTTTTTATGTCTTTACCGATTAAGTCCAGTTTATTGATATGGGCATCAAAACGATCATCATGTGATCTTAACGCTTGTAATACTTCCCATACTACCCTGTAAGTCTTGTTGTCATCTAAGGCTATATGCGGTTCTGTATTGGCTGGTATCACCACGGGTAAAATCACATAGCCTAATTTTTTATTGGGTGCATTACGCATCACACGCCCAACCGATTGCACCACGTCTATTTGTGAGTTACGGGGGGTTAAAAATAAAACAGCATCCAGTGCTGGTACATCAACCCCTTCGGATAAACAACGGACGTTACTTAATATTCGGCAAGTATCCGCTGGGGTCTGTTGTTTTAACCAGTCTAGTTTTTGTTCTTTAGTGCTGGCATTCATGCCCCCATCTACGTGGTCTACTTCGCAAATTAATGGGTTTTCTTTGTCTTCATAGTCTACATAGGCATCTACCACGTCTTGAAACATATTAGCTATATTTTTGGAGCTGACTTTATGCGTTTTAGCGGTGGTATTAGGTTCTATTACCTGACAAAAGGCTAATGCCCGTTGCATTAAGTCGGTATCGTCTATTTGTTCTTGTTGGCTTTGTTTGCTGAGTGCCTTCCAACAACCGATTATTTTAGCGGCATCATCCACTTTTAATTGGTTGTTATCATCTTTTAATAAGCCTTGTATTCTTTGGCTTACGTGGTCTTCATCAATAGTTAATACAATCACTTTGTAATCAACCAATAAGCCACGAGCTACGGCTTCGGAAAAGGTGATGGTGTATAGCGTATTACCGTAGAGCTGCTTATCATCCATTGAGCACAAGACCGCGTTGTCTTGTTCTGCGGTGGCTTTGGCTGCATTGGCATAAATACGTGGTGTAGCGGTCATATATATGCGTTTTTTGGCGCGTATAAAGTCTGCATTGTGTATTTTTACAAATTTACTTTCTGTTTCATCTTCAAAGGTTGCCCCTGTGGTTCTATGGGCTTCATCACAAACGATTAAATCAAAATCAGCTAAATCAAAATCATGCTGTGCTTTGCTAATAACTTCTATAGAGTGATAAGTGGAAAAAATCACACTCATGTGATGGTTGTCATGCCGTTTGGCAACTTCTTTAGCTAAATGCCTGGCTTCTGTGGTGGCTGGGTAACGTAGCTCATGGGTAAAGGTTTGGACTATATCGGCATCTTTTTTACGCTTTTTACCAACATCACTGTCTGAACATACCGCAAAACAATGTAAGGGGGTTTTGCTTTCTTGAGTCCATTCTGTGAGGGTTTGCGACAATAAAGACAGGCTAGGCACTAAAAATAATACACGCTTGCCTTTGCCTGCTAATTCTTCGGCTATTTTTAAGCTGGTAAAAGTTTTACCTGTACCACATGCCATGATTAACTTGCCACGGTCTGCTTTTGATAAGCCATGTTTTATTGAGGTTAATGCAAGTTGTTGGTGGGGTCTTAATTTTTTTTTTGGTTTTAATGTTGGCTCTTGGTTAGGCTGGTATTTTTCCCAATCTATTTGGCTATTATGCAGGTCTAATAAATCTATTTTGGTAACGGGGGGTTGTTGGTTTCTTAAAGCATCGTCTGCATGCTCTGACCAGTTGTTAGTCGTAGTGACTATAAAGCGGTGGGTAAAGGTTTTTTGTCCTGATGCTGTAAAAAAGCTATCTATGTCTGTTTTTTTTACTTTGTAATCTTCGGCATAGAATTTACATTGAATAGCATGGTATTCATCTGTACCTGATGTTTTAGCGACTAAATCAATCCCTACATCTCTTTGGTCTATGCCTTGTTCTTTTGCCCAATCTGAATACAGCCATACATCACTGTACAAATCTTTATAACTGGCTTCATATCTAAAATAAGTACAAATCAATTCTTCAAAATATGTGCCTTTTTCACGTTCTGTTTGTGATGCTTCTCTGTAGGTAGTTAGCAGATTGTTTAAAGCGGTCATATTATTTGGTCTCTTTGATAGTCAGGCGTATTTTATAATAATTAAGTATTATAGTTTCTCATAACATCCTACAATACTAAAAACAACTATATTCCATATTATTTGAGGGGTAATTTTTGGCTGGTCAATATTCGCATAAACACTTTTTTAGACACATTCCCAATCATCAATTAGCTGAGTATTTTAGTACTAAGGCTATTGAATTAAACGTTGATTTAAGTACCTTAAAAGAAAAAGAAGTTGATGCTATTTTTATTGCTTTTACAACCTTACCCGAAGAACAGCAAGCCACGACTGAAGCGGAATTTCAAGATATTCATGCTATGGCTTGTGAAGGTGGCATTAGTGCTTTAATTGATGAGTCTGTTTATCATGATGATGATTTATTTGTTGATACTATTTCTGATATTGAGGGCTTTCATTCTAAGGTGATGTGGGCTTTTCTTAATAAGCATGATTATTGGCTTGGGGCTACTATGTTTCTCCATGCTGATAATGTGAGCAGTTCTTATTGGAAGCGTAGGAATGATTTACCGCATGTAGTCCCTAATGTTGATGAATCGGCTACTAAGATGTTGGCTAGTGCGATTAGTCAATTCTTCCATAGCAATGAGGGGCGTGGTCGTAATTGTCAGGTAGAGGTTTACCGCCGTCATAATAAGGAGTATTTCTTTGCTTACCCTGAAAATTTTGGTTTGTCTTCTGTTGAGTGGGTCAATGATTCTTTAAAAACACGCGCCCGACACCCTGCTTTTGAGATTATTTTTGTGTATTGTGAATCAGAAGGTTCGCTAGATATTTACGCGCCTAAAAATACTAAAGCTGTGCCTGAGTTACAAAAGTTATTTGCTAAAACTATTCTTAATTTAGAGACGCTGGCTAACGGTAAAATTGATAAACGGGTTTATGATTTAGATCCTATTGGTAATGCTGAGTTTAAATTTACTATTGAGCCTGAATCTGGCATTGATGAAATTTTAGTCACCCAACTACGGCTTACTTTAAAGCATGGTTCTAAGCGTCGCATTACTTTAGAGGCTGATACAAAAAGCAATTCTCAAGCGGTTTATGATTTATTAGCTGAACTTAATCCACCGGCTTATTTTGTTACCCAAACTCGTATAAAAGTTATTTTTGATTCCAAATTTGGTGAACGTACCAAAACTAAAACTTTTAATATTACTTATCCTAATTCCTGTGCGCTGGGGCATGAGGGTAATGATTTAAAAATTCGTCAAATGCTGGCACAATCTGGAATTGAGCCTCAACCTTAATCGTCATGACTTTTAATGATGTTTTATTAGATATTTTGGTAAGACTACGGGCTGAAAATAAACCCATTTTAATTGATTGGGATGCTGTTCAACACTGGTCTGAGCCTGTTTTGGACTATTTTTTAGAACTTGGCTTACTTTCCCCAGCGTCTTCCGCTCAATCTATTGGGTGTATTGCCTGTGAGAATCATTGTTTTATGGATGTTATCACCCTCCCCCATGATGATCCTGCTTTAAGCCGCGCCTTTATCATTTGTGATGATGCAAATATGCAAAACCAAATGGGACGGGTGCAAGTCCCTTTCGTTAGATTACAGCAATGGCAAAGTAGTATTAAACAATTAGCTAGGGTTATTGCTGATTTATTGGCGTTTAAAGATAAAATTGAATTTTCGGCTAATCAATCGACTATTAAACTAGGCATGTTAAAAAGCTCTAAAGGTCGGCGGCGGTGGGTTTCTTTAACCTGTGCTGATTTATCCCTTGTCATTAATCAATATTCTGTTCCCATTGAGGATGTTTTGTATTTTGAGAATGAGCAATTGTTGATTGATTCTGATTGTATTGATGATTTTCTCAATCGCGCCCCATTACAGCAAGGTAAAACTTATACCTCTTCTACCAATAAGCGTGAAGCTGGAAAGCTTGAAACCCAAGCTATGTATCAGGATTGGGAGGATGAGTATTTGAACCTTAAAAAATCACACCCGAAGAAATCTAAAACATGGTGTTCTATCCAACTAGCTAAAATGGATATTGCTAAGGGTAAAGACTCTGAAACCATCCGTAGAAAGTTAATTTAGTGCGAAAGTTGGGCGGAATTTTTGCGCCCAAAATAACACTTTATAAATCATAACCTTATTTATCATCCACCTTTTTAATTTTTGTATTAAACAGTTATAAAAACAGTTTAATCTCTTGATTTTTCTGCATATACCACCTATCAATTGGGCGGTGTTAGTGCCGAGCTAGACCCGAAGCTATTTGCCGCAGAATAAATTCCAAAA